>DASVMH010000001.1:0-15966 GCA_036384455.1 Marmoricola sp.
CGACCAGGCCGATGAACATGCCGGCGAGCGCGGCGATCTGGTTGGTGCCCAGGGCGAACCCGCGCCGCTCGGCGGGGAACGCGTCAGTGAGGATCGCCGCGGAGTTGGCCATCAGCATCGAGCCGCCGATCGCCTGCAGGAACCGCCAGCCGATGAGCCATAGCGCCCCGTGCGGCCCCTGGAACGGGTCGAACGACAGCAGGATCGACGCGAACGTGAAGACCACGAAGCCCGCGTTGTACATCTTCACCCGGCCGAACATGTCGCCCAGCCGGCCCAGGCCCACCACCAGCACGGCGGTGACGACCATGTAGCCCATGATCAGCCACAGCAGCAGGCTGGTGTTGCCCGGTGCGAGCGGGTTGATGTCGATGCCGCGGAAGATGTCGGGCAGCGCGATCAGCAGGATCGAGGAGTTGATCGTCGCGATCAGCACGCCGAGCGTCGTGTTGGACAGGACCACCCACTTGTAGCGGGGACTGGCGGTGTCGCGCGCGGCTCGGTCGTGTCGGGCCTGGCGGCGATCGATGGTCTGGCTCATGGGGTGCGGGGGCCGTCCTGATTCATTGGTTGCGGTGCGCAACGAATCCTACGCCGGGACGCTCGGGGATGCGCGCCCGGCTACCCGCGTGGTTGCCAGGGTGCGCGGCGGCTCGATGACTTGGAGGTCAGGTGCCAGCAGTGGCAGGTCGGGCACCAGTACGTCCCGGTCGGGACCTTGTCATCGGTCGCAGCGCGAGCTGATCGGATCTTTCGAAGGGTCTGTTCGGCAGCCCACTGGCTGGCATGGCGAATCTTGGCGCAGTCACGCATGAGCGGTTTCCTCATTGGATGGCGCTCAACTGATGCATCTTCAGCTCGACGCGCGGTCGCCGTGCATTTCGGCGTGGCCGTGGGTGCCTCTATAGGCGTGATGTCGTAACGGTATCGCGAGCGTCAGCGCATCTCGAACACTGCGTGGGCGGCGTTGTGGCCGCCCAGCGCGCTGACCGCGCCGCCGCGGCGGGCGCCGGAGCCACAGAGGAGTACGCCCGGGTGGTCGGTCGCGACACCCCAGCGCCGAGCGGGGGTGTCGAGCGGCTCACCGTCGTACGCCCAGGGCCACGAGAGGTCGCCGTGGAAGATGTGCCCGCCGGGCATGTTGAGGTCGGCCTCGACGTCCTGGGGGATCTTCGCCTCGAGGCAGGGGTTGCCGTCGGCGTCGGTGACCAGACAGTCCATCAGCGGCTCGGCGAGGTGGGCGTCGATCGCGGCCACGGTGCGGCGTACGGCCTCCTGCTTGGCTCCGGCAGGGTCGGTGGCGAAGAGGTTCGCGGGCATGTGCAGCCCGAAGTACGTCAGCGTCTGCGCACCGGTGCCGGCGAGCGGCCCCAGGATCGAGGGGTCGGTCAGGGAGTGGCAGTAGAACTCGCCCGGGGGAGAGGAGGGGATCGCGCCGGCGGCCGCCTCGGCGTGCGCGGTGCCGAGCGCGGCGTACTCCTCACCGACGTGCAGGGTGCCGGCGAAGGCCAGCGCCGGGTCCTCGCCGCTGCGCAGCCGCGGCAGTCGGGACAGCAGGAAGTTGATCTTGAGCTGGGCGCCCTGCGGTTTCTGGGTCGCTGGGGCCTCGCCCAGCAGACCGTCGAGGACCCACGGGGCGACGTTGGCCAGCACCACCCCTGCCTCGAGGGCGTGCTCGCCGTCGGCGTCCTGCCAGCGCACGACGGGTCGCTCGCCCGGCTCGATCGCGGTCACGGTGGCGCCGGTCGTCAGCGTCGCTCCGGCGTCCGCGACCGCTCGCGCGAGCGCGTCGGTGACCGAACCCATCCCGCCGACCGGCACCCGCCACTCGCCAGTGCGGTTGCCGACCAGGTGGTAGAGGAAGCAGCGGTTCTGGATCAGGGACGGGTCGTGCAGGTCGGCGAAGGTGCCGATCAGGCCGTCGGTGGCGACCACGCCGCGGACCAGGTCGTCGGCGAAGCGCTCCTCGATCACCGTGCCGAGCGGCTCCTCGACGATCGCGCGCCACAGGCCGTCGTCGACCTGCGCGCGCAGGGCCGCCGGGTCGGGGAGCGCCTCGACGAAGGTCGGCTCGACCACTTCGGCGATTGTCGAGACGTCGGCGTAGAAGCGCTGCCACGCCTCGAACTCGTGATCGCCGCCCGTGAGAGCGTGAAAGGACGCACGCGTACGTTGCCCGAGATCGGTGCCGACATAGAGCCCGGCCGGGCGACCGTCGCGGATCGTGGGGGAGTAGGACGCGGTCGCCCGCGAGCGCAGGTCGATGTCGAGCCCGAGGTCGCGCACGATCGAGGTCGGTAGCAGCGAGACGAGGTAGGAGTAGCGCGAGAGGCGTACGCCCGTGCCCGGGAACGCCTCCGCGCTCACCGCCGCACCACCGACGTGGTCGAGCCGCTCCAGCACCACCGTGCGCAGCCCGGCGCGCGCGAGGTACGCCGCCGCGGCCAACCCGTTGTGCCCGCCGCCGACGATGGCCACATCGCATGAGGTCATGCGGGCACGGTAACGCCTCGCTCGGCCCCGTTCAGCGCAGCGGCGACGGGCAGTGCGTGGCGGCGGTGACGGGGACGTCGTAGGTGTGGCTCGTTTCGCTGTTCGGGTCAGCGCCCGTGATAGTGCGTGTGAACCACATCTTGATGTGTGCGTGCATCGTCGGCCCGTCGAAGATCCACTGCGATTGGGTGTCCACCTGGTTGCCGGTCTGACGCGTCGGAGTGGTGAAGTCGATCGGGATGAGTTCGGGCGTCCAGGCCGGCTCGGTCTCGCTCTGGCCGTCGGCGGTGTCCGTGATGGTGAGGCTCCCGTAGTAGGGATTCGGGTTCCCTCCCGTCGGCGGCTTCTTCTGCGGGTTGAACCAGATCCCCATGTCGCCGAGCATCGGGCCCTTGCCGGTGATGTCGCTCTCTCCGGAGTAGGCCCCTGGACCGAAGCGCGGCTTCAGCGGGTGCGGCACCTCCGCCGACGACGGTCCGAGGCACGCCTCGAGACCGGTGAAGTGGTATGTCTCGGTCGCCTTGCCGCCGCCCAGTGAGACCGACTCGTCAGGGAGGTCCACCGCGTACCCCGCCGGGTGGTGATAGCTGATCTCCCAACTGATCTCGGCCTGTTTGGTGAAGCCGAGCCCCTGGGCGACCGCGCCGAGGATGTTGTGCTGTCCGGCCATCGCGAACTCGTTCGCCGTGGTGGTGCCGTGCTCGATCACCTTCGGCCACTTCCCCGGCAGGTATTCGTCGTCGGGCTGGAAGGTGAAGGTCGCGATCCCATCGGCATCGCTGGTGGTCGTGCAGACCGTGCCGCAGTCGTCGGTGCCGAGGTAGGACAGGTGGTTCCCGGCGGCGTCCCGCTCCCACACCACGGGCACGCCCGGGATGCCGCCCTTCTTGGGCATCGTGTAGCCCTGGAGCCGACCGCAGCCGGGTTTGCCGTGGTTGTAGTCGTCACGCATGGTGACCTTGACCTGGAACTTCATCGGCTCGGCCGACTTCGGGCCGTGCGTCCCGAAGGCGCCGGTCAGGTCCTTCTTCACAGGCGCGATGGCGACCGAGTACGCCATCGCGACGCCGTCGATCCCGTCCTTGATCTCCTGGGTGATGATCCCGATGCCGCCACTCTCGCCCTTGGTCCGGGCCATCGTCGCGATGCCCTTGCTGTACTTGATCGCGCCACCGAATCCGTTGTCGCAGCCCGAGTCCGCCGCGATGCGGGCGCTCGGCGCGGCGGTACGTCCAGAGACCTTGGTCTTGTGGGTGGCGGCTCGAACGATGTCGATCGCGATCAGGGTCCGCTGGACCGGGTCGATGACGGTGGCGGAGGCGTTGAGTGTCTTGGCCGGGTCGTGGTGGCGGGCCTGCCCGAGTTTGCGGACGACCGCGGCGAGGACTCCGCCGGGGTTCGACCGATACTTCTTCTTCCCGAGACGCTTGATCCCGGCAGCTGTGGCCTCGGCGAGGTTGGTGCCCGTCATCGCCCCCGTCGTGAGCTTGATCCCGGCCTTGGCGAACTGGGTGGCGAGTTGGGCGAAGCTGCCCATCGTCTTGTCGGCCAACTGGTCGACGATCAGCTTGACCTCGAAATCGTAGAGGTAGATGTCGTGGGCGTTGCGCTCGAAGCCGCCGACGATGCGTTTGCCCGATCCGCTGTAGACACCGACACCGACGCCCTTGAGGACGTTGTCGACCGCCTTGGTCCGCGCTTGCACCGTGTGGGCGTGCGTCACCGCGCGGACGAGCTTGGCTGTATTGGGCGCCTTCCACTTCTTCTCGTGGCTCGCGGGAGCGCTGGTTCGCGCCCGGGCGCGGGTGCCGCCCCGGCGTACGGCGAAGGCGTTGGCCGACGTGCCGGCGGTGAGCGCGGTCAGACAGACCACGAGCAGCAGGCCGAGGAGACGAGTATGGGTGCGGTGCATGGCACTCCCCTGGGGATGGGATTCCTAGCGACGCTAGGCGTGCACGAACCATCCGACAATGGTCATATCGGACTACGAGGTATCGAACGCTGGTGGAATATTTAAATTTCAACTAATGTTGAACGTGGCACAACCCGAATCCCGGAGGTGGCCCCGATGCCCGCAGTGACCGTTGACGACCTGACCGTGCTGCGCCGACTCCCCGTGCCCGGCCTGGGCGACACCGTCCGGCCGGTGCAGCAGGTGACGGACGCGCCGAAGGGGCACGAGGGGGAGGGCTTCCCCGTACGCCGCGCCTTCGCCGGCGTCGACCTGCGCGACCTCGACCCGTTCGTGCACCTCGACCAGATGGGCGAGGTGGAGTACGCACCCGGCGAGCCCAAGGGCACGCCGTGGCACCCGCACCGCGGTTTTGAGACCGTCACCTACATCATCGACGGCGTCTTCGACCACCAGGACAGTCACGGTGGCGGCGGCTCCATCACCAACGGCGACACCCAGTGGATGACCGCCGGCAGCGGCCTGCTGCACATCGAGGCACCGCCGGAGTGGCTGGTGCAGAAGGGTGGCCTTTTCCACGGACTGCAACTGTGGGTCAACCTGCCGCGCTCGGCCAAGATGAACGCGCCGCACTACCAGGACATCCGCAGCGGCCAGGTCGGCCTCGCCACCTCCGCCGATGCCGGTGCGCTGGTCCGGGTGATCGCCGGATCCCTCGGCGAGGTGCACGGCCCCGGATCCACCTTCACGCCGATGACGATGGTGCACGCGACCGTCGAGCCGGGTGCGCGCCTCGACCTGCCCTGGCAGGCGTCCTACAACGCACTGGTCTACGTGCTCTCCGGGTCCGGCACCGTCGGTGTCGAGGGCACCCCGGTCCGCACCGGCAACCTCGCCGTCCTCGGCGCCGGTGACTTCGTGACCCTGGCCGCATCCCAAAGCCAGGAGAGCCGCTCGCCGGCCCTCGACGTCGTGATCCTCGGCGGCGAGCCGATCCGTGAGCCGATCGCCTGGGCGGGCCCGTTCGTGATGAACACCAAGGCGGAGGTCATGCAGGCGTACGAAGACTTCCAGAAGGGACGCCTCGGCACGATCCCGAGCTTCCACAACGCGCCGACGACGCTCCAGGAAGGCTGAGGAGCAGAAACAGGCCGGCAGGAACTCTCCTGCCGGCCTGTGTTCTATCTGGGGTGAGCGACGGGGCTTGAACCCGCGACCCTCGCGACCACGTTCGGTGGAGCCTCGGCATGCGAGCAGCCCCGCAGGGGTTGACCTGCGGGGCTGCTGCTTGGGGTGAGCGACGGGGCTTGAACCCGCGACCCTCGCGACCACAACGCGATGCTCTACCAGCTGAGCTACGCCCACCATGCGCGGACGAGTGTAGCGGCGAGGGCGCCAGCGCTGAAATCGACTATTCGGCGAGTCAGTGCTGGGGGTTGGTGAGGCTGGCCTGGTGGCGTGCGGCGATGGCGCGGGAGGTGTCGGTGTC
Organism: Marmoricola sp.; assembly: GCA_036384455.1. Classification (GTDB taxonomy): domain Bacteria; phylum Actinomycetota; class Actinomycetes; order Propionibacteriales; family Nocardioidaceae; genus Marmoricola. Next base: position 5,895 of record DASVMH010000001.1, read on the forward strand.
GGGGCCGGGAGCGGGCACGAAGACGGCCTCGCGGTAGTAGCGCAGCTCCTCGATGCTCTCCTGGATGTCGGCCAGTGCGCGGTGGTTGCCGCCCTTCTCGGGGGCGGCGTAGTAGGCGCGGGGGTACCACCGGTGCGCGAGCTCCTTGATCGAGGAGACGTCGACGATCCGGTAGTGCAGGAACCCCTCGAGATCGGTCATGTCGCGGGCGAGGAAGGAGCGGTCGGTGGCGACGGTGTTGCCGGCCAGCGGCGGGCGGCTGCCCTCGGGGCAGTGCTCGCGGACGTACGCCAGCACCTGGGCCTCGGCGTCGGCGAGGGTCGTGCCCGCAGCCAGCTCCTCGAGGAGACCGGACTTGGTGTGCATGGTGCGTACGAAGTCGTCCATCTGCTCGAGCGCCGCGTCGGGTGGCTTGATCACGACGTCGACGCCCTCCCCGAGGACGTTGAGGTCGAAGTCCGTCACGAGGGCGGCCACCTCGATCAGCGCGTCGGCGGTCAGGTCGAGCCCGGTCATCTCGCAGTCGATCCATACAAGTCGCTCGTTCACGGTCGTTGAGCCTACCCAGCGGGCCCGACTCCCAACGCGGACCCGTTCAGGATCCGCATAAGTGCGACGCCTAGGCTCCGGTCTGCAAGTCGTGTCCCCGGAAGGCAGCGATGTCGAACCCAGAAGATGAGCGCCGTGCCGAGCGCAACCGCCGGATCCTGCTGGGCGCCGCCGTGGTGGCGACGCTGGCCGTGATCGCCGCGGCGGTGTTCTGGTACTCGGGCAGCAGCACCTCCGGCACCGCGCCGTCGGGGAAGAGCTACGGCAGGGTGTCGGCCCGTGTCGTCGGCCTGGTCGGCGCGTCCCCGCGGAAGGTCTCGACGGTCAGGGCGGCGCACTCGTCGGCGCGCGCGATCGTGCTCGGCGAGCGGACCGCGCCGGTGAAGGTCGTCGTGTACGAGGACTTCGGGTGCCGGCGCTGCTACGAGTTCGAGGAGGCGAGCCGCGACTTCCTGCACGCTGCGGCGGCCCGTGGACGGGTCGAGGTCGAATATCGGCTGCTCGGGACCGCCGAAGGGGCGTACTCCCGCGAAGCGCTCGCGGCGTACGGCGCCGCACTCGCCGGTGCGACCGCCGGGCATGCGTGGCACTTCCACGATCTGCTCTTCGACAAGCAGCCGGCGGCCGGTTCCGCGCCACCTGCTGCGAGCGATCTGGCGGACTGGGCCAAGAGCGTGGGGGTGGACGCGGATGCCGTCTCGACCGCGGTGAGCGCGCCCGGCAGGGCGCACACCGCGGTGGTGGACACGTTGGCGAGGCGAGCGAAATTCCCGGAGGCGCCGGGAGTCTTCGTCAACGGCGAGCTGCTCGGCGGCACTAACGTGACGCAGATGGTGGAGAAGCTCCAGACGAGGATTGCCGGCTCATGACCGCCGATGGGGGTCTCTCGGGCTTCATCGCCGGCCTGCCCAAGGCGGAGCTGCACGTCCATCACGTCGGCTCGGCCTCACCCCGGATCGTCTCCGAGCTCGCCGCCAGGCACCCGGGACGGGTTCCGAGCGATCCCGACGACCTCGTCGACTACTTCACCTTCCGCGACTTCGCCCACTTCATCGACGTCTACCTCTCCGTCGTCGACCTGGTCCGCACCCCTGACGACGTCCGCCTGCTGACGTACGAGATCGCCCGCGACATGGCCGCGCAGCAGGTGCGCTATGCGGAGCTGACCTGCACGCCCTACACGATCGTGCTGCCGCACGACGACACCCGCGGGATGCCGATCGAGGCGTACACCGAGGCCATCGAGGACGCCCGTACCGGTGCGGAGCGGGACCTGGGCGTGACGCTGCGCTGGATCTACGACATCCCCGGCGAGGCCGGACTGCCGGCCGCCGACGCGACCCGCGACTTCGCCATCGGGCACCCCTGCGACGGGCTGATCGGCTTCGGTCTCGGCGGACCCGAGGTGGGCGTGCCGCGACCGCAGTTCGAGCAGCACTTCGCCGCCGCGCGGGCAGCCGGTCTGCACAGCGTCCCGCACGCGGGCGAGACCACCGGGCCGCAGACGATCTGGGACGCGATCAACCATCTGGGGGCCGAGCGGATCGGGCATGGTACGAGCGCCGCGCAGGACCCGGAGCTGCTGACGTACCTCGCCTCGCACGCGATCGCGCTGGAGGTCTGCCCGTCCTCCAACATCGCCACTCGTGCGGTGGCGACGCTCGCCGAGCACCCCCTGGCGACCTTCGTCGACGCGGGCGTGCCGGTGACCATCAACAGCGACGACCCGCCGATGTTCGGCACCACCCTCGACCGCGAGTACGAGATCGCCGCCGACCTGTTGTCACTGGACCGCACGGGCGTCGCCGACCTGGCGCGGGCCGGGGTGAGGGCGTCATTCCTCGACGATGCGGGGAAGGCGGCGCTCCTCGGAGCGATCGATGCGTACGCCGTGCCCGACGGGGACGTCTAAGGCCCCGCAGTCTCATACTCTGCGGGGCCGATCTCCTTTGTACGGCAGGGGAAACCCCGATCCTGGCTGCGACACGCGTGTGGGGTGGTGAGGATCACCCGGAACCCTGCAATTGCGGGGTTATGACACGCGATCGCGCCCGAATGACCGTCACAACCCCGCAATTGCCCGCTTAGGGCGGTCTCAGACGGGCTCAGGCTCGCGCAGCGCCGTGGCGAGCACCACGAGGATGAAAAGCGCCAGCGTGATCAGGTGGACGCCGGGGCAGTAGAGGCAGATGGTGCCGTGCAGTGCGATGAGCTCGACCCAGACGAGATAGAGGGCGCTGAGCACGCCGAGGGAGACGAGCGCGAGTCGTGCCCGCGACACGAGCGCCGAGCGGTGCCGCCACATCGCGGGTAGGCACAGGACGGTCATCACGAGGAAGAACACCAGGCCGAGGTCGGAGACGGGGATGCCGAAGCCGACGTGGTGCGGCTTCTCCAACAAGCCTGCCTGGAAGTGGGTGGGGGGCATCCAGGAGTAGCGGCTGGTGGTCACCGCGGCGCAGTTGATGTGGGCGCTCTCCGAACACAGGAATGTCGCGCTCTGGTCGTAGTGCTCGTAGACGAGGTACGCCGCGTCGGCGAGCCCGAGCACGCACAGGACCATCGAGACCGGTGCGGCCCACCGGGGCACGCCCCCGGTCGAGGCCGCCCGGGTCACTTCGAGCCCTTGGACGCGGCCTTCAGTGCGGCGGCAGCGGTCTTGACGCCTGCGGAGGTGCACACCGCGGTCGGCTTGTTCCCCGTGAGGTCGCACAGCGCGACGCTGACGAGGTTGGCCGAGCCGATCACCGACTTGGTGATCGGACTACTGGCGTCCTTGAGCTTCGACGCGATCTGGGTCTGGGTCAGGCCGGCGAGGACGCTCGCGTCGTACTGCGGACCGGTGATCTTGTACTTCCCGGCGAAGTCGACGAACGGGAAGCCGCTGTTGCCGATCGAGGTGAACAGCTTGTCGTCGGAGGAGGAGAGCTTCTGCAGCAGGTTGCCCTTGCGGTCCTCGTACTCGAACGGCGCGAAGGTGAGGTACTTGCTGGTGTACGTCGCGTCCTTGAAGTCCAGCGTGGCCGTGTTGGGGTCGGTGTCGGTGCTCGACGAACGGGTCACCCCGATCCCCTTGAACGTGCCGAAGCGGGACAGGGCGGTGGTGAGTGCCCATCGCTCGGCGGCGCAGTAGGGGCAGAACTCGGCGCCGACGTAGAGCACCCGTGGCTTGCCGTCCTCGGTCATCGCGGGCTGCCCGGTCATCGCCACCGGGGCGCCCTGCGCGGTGCCGGCTCCGACGGAGTCGTAGACCGAGGTCGGCACGTTGGTGACCGCGTCGACGACGGCGGCCGGCGCCGCGCCGCTGTAGGTGGAGCCCTTGGCGACGGACTTGTCGTGGTTCTTCTTCAGGCCGTAGGCGAGCAGCAGGCCGAGGACGAGGACCACGACGACAACGATCGCTCCGACCGCGAGGGTCATCGCGCGGGCGCGTCGGGCCTGGGCGGCCTGGATCGCAGCCGCTCGGGCACGGCGTTCGTTGAGCTCCTGCTTCTTCGCCACTGCTTCTCCTCGGTCGTGTCCGAACCCCGCTCAGGGGGGTGTCCTCCGGCGCGGTCGAACCTAACCGCTGAATCTGAGAGGCCCGTGAGCGGGTCCCTCAGACGTCGAGCAACTCACGTGCCAATGCAGAGCTCGCCGGGTAGTCGACCTTGCTGACCGGGGTGCGCGGCACGGCATCGACGAAGAGGACCTGCTTGGGGACCTTGTAGTTGGAGATGCGCGTACGAGCGAAGTCACGGACCGCGTCGGCGTCCAGCGAGCTGCCGTCGCGCTTTTGCACCAGCGCGGTGACCTGCTCGCCCCAGCGTTCGTGCGGGGTTCCGACGACGACGGCGTCGAAGACGTCGTCGTGCTGCAGCAGCACCGCCTCGACCTCCTCGGGGTGGACCTTCTCGCCGCCGGTGTTGATGCACACCGAACCACGGCCGAGCAGGGTCACCGAGCCATCCTCCTCGCGGCGGGCGAAGTCGCCGGGGATGGTCCAGCGGACTCCGTCGACCGTCTTGAAGGTGGCATCGGTCTTGACCGGGTCCTTGTAGTAGCCCAGGGGCATCGGTCCGGACCGGCCGAGCAGGCCTTCGACGCCCACCGGACACGGTTTGAGATCGGGGTCGAAGACCTCGACGTCGTCCCCGGCGGCGAACTTGGGTGCACCGAGCGCACCCTCGGTGCCGTCGTCGATCCGCGAGGCGGTGGCGCCGGACTCCGAGGAGCCGTAGGAGTCCAGGATGAACCGGCCCGGCAGCGCCCGCCGGATCTCGGCACGGACGCCCTCGGACAGCGGAGCGGCGCCGTTGGAGACGGCGGCGAGGCAGGACAGGTCCCAGCGGTCGGGCTCGGCGAGGATCGCCTCGGCGACCGGTCGCCCCATCGCGTCGCCGAGGAAGGTCAGCGAGACCACGCCGGCCTTCTGGACCAGATCGAGGATCGCCTCGGCGCTGAAGTTCGGCTGGGTGAACAGCGCGACCGTCGCGCCGGACACGTGACCGTTGCCGAGGATCCACTGGCTGCCGCCGTGCATCATCGGCCCACAGGCGAGCAGCACCATCGGGTTCTCGTTCGCGGCGGCCTCCTCGGCGAGCTTCTCCACCGACTCGATCGGGGCGCCGAACCGACCGGCGTTGAGCGCCGCCAGGATGATGTCCTCGTGGCGCCAGACCACGCCCTTGGGATTGCCGGTGGTGCCGCCGGTGTAGAGGACGTAGTGGTCGTCGGCGCTGCGCCCCCCGAGGCGCTGTGTGGACGCCGCGGCGAGGGCGGCGTCGTACTCCTCGCCGAAGACGATCCTCGCGCGCAGATCGAGGCCGAGCTCCTCGAGGGCCTCGACGTGCTCGGGGGCGATGAGGGCGGCGACGCAGTCGGCGTTGCCGTAGAGATAGGCCAACTCGTCGTGGAGGTACTTGTAGTTGATGTTGATCGGCACCGCCCGTGCTTTGAAGCAGGCGTAGAACGCGTCCACCCATTCGATCCGGTTGGCCGAATGCACTGCGACGTGATCGCCGGGCCGTACGCCGAGGGAGACGAGATGGTTGGCGAGCCGGGTCGAGCGCTCGTCGATCTCGGCGTAGCTGTAGTCGCGGTCGATCGTGGCGATCGCCGCCCGGTCCGGCATGGCGTCGGCCATGGCCTCGAGGATGTCGGCGAGATTGAGCGGGCGCGGGGTGTCGGTCGTCACGACGGAATAATAGAACAGGTTCTCGTTTCAGGGAGGTGGACTCTGCGGGGCTCGCAGGTCGCCGCGTCGGGTTGTGGGCGGTTCGGATCGCTCGCGGCTGACGGGTCGTCGCGGGTTGCGGTGGATTGAGGGCGCGGCTGCGCCCTCGCTCGTCTATTTCGTTGATCACTGCCGAATGCTGGTACCGATCAACGAAACAGATCGTATGAACGCGCCAACACCCCCACAAGCCCAGAGTTGCGTAGATCTCGTTCACCAGGTGGATGGAATCTACGAAGCTCTGGGATTTCCCGTCCGGTTGACAGGACAACCCATCACAAGCCGGACAGTCGACCGCCGGCCCGAGCCACCTGCCCACCTCCGTCGTCGCTGCCAAGTACGACGACCCGCCTCGGCCCGTCAGTCGCGGGAGACGGCCAGGTCGCGCGGCATCGTGCGCTGCACAGGACCGCAACCGGGCGCCTTCATGCGGTGGTGCCGAGGAACCGGCGCAACAGTCGCCGTTCGGTCGCCTCGTCCGGCTCCGGGTCGGCCAGGAAGGACAGCACGATCCGCAGCAGCCAGGCCTCGAGATCCGGGTCGCCGTGGCCGCCGAGGACGGCGGCGTCCCGCAGGATTGCGCTCAACTCGGCGGTGCCTGAGGTGGCGTACCAGGCGGACAGGTACGGCCGGGACCGGACCGCCGCGAGGCAGGCGATCACCGACGCGGCCGGGGCGTCGGCGGCGCGTACCTCGGCCATGATCGCGGCAGCCTCCCGCTGCGCGAAGGCGACCTGCAACGCCCGCCGGTCGGGGAAGTAGCGGTAGAGCGTGGCCCGCGAGCACCCGGCAGCCTTCGCGACCTCGGCCATCCCGGGCCCGTCGAGACCCTGCTCGGCGAAGAGTGACGCGGCCGTGTCGAGGATGTGGTCGGTCGCGAGGCCGCTGCGCTGCTCGGTGAGCCAGGTCATCTGGTCGTGATCCTGGTCGTGAGCGGACGGCGGACGTAACTTCCCGGCGCCCAGGTGATCGAGTCGGGATCCACCTCGAAGCGCGGGATCCGGTGGAGCAGTTCGGTCAGCGCGACCCGGCCCATCATCCGCGCGGCCGCAGCGCCCAGGCAGTGGTGGGCGCCGTGGGAGAAGGTCAGGATCTGGCGCGGGTCACGCGTCACGTCGAGCTGGTCGGCGTCCGGGCCGTACATGCGCGGGTCGCGGTTGGCGGCGCCGTACGCCATCAGCACCTTCTTGCCGGCAGGGATCGTGACCCCGTCGATCTCGACGTCGCGCGTGGTCGTCCGGGCCAGGCCCTGCACCGGGGACGTGAGCCGGAGCAGCTCCTCGACGGCTGCAGGCACGTCGTCGAGGACGAGGTCGCGCTGGTCTGCCCGCTGAGCGAGGAGGTGGACGCCGCCTCCGAGCAACCCGGTGGTGGTGTCGTTGCCCCCGGTGACCATGGTGAAGGTGAAGGCGAGGATCCGCAGCAGGCCGTCGGGGGAGTCACCCTCGCCGGCGGCGACGAGGTGGGAGACGACGTCGTCGCCGGGATCACGTCGTCGGCGATCGATCAGCTCGGTGAAATAGCCGGCGAGTTCCACGGTCGCGGCCGCGCCGACACGGGGGTCGCTCGCCGATCCGGCGGCGACGATCGCCTCGGTCCAGCCGTCGAAGCGATCCCTGTCCTCCTCGGGGACGCCGAGGTAGTGGGCGACGACCATGCTCGGCAGCGGCTTGAAGAGCGTCTCGACGATGTCGCCACCACCGTCGGCGCGCAGTCGTTCGAGCCGCTCGACGACGAAGGCGGTCACGGCGGGCTCGACGGTCTCGACCTGCCGCGGGGTGAAGCCGCGGCTGACCAGCCGGCGGAACTCGGTGTGCGTCGGTGGATCGGTCATCACCATCGGCGGGTTGTCGGCGAGTCCGATCTTCTCGAGCTCGCCGTACTCCGTCGTCAGGCCCTGGGCGGAGGAGAACGTCTCGTGATCACGGACGGACGTGTAGACGTGCGCGTGCCGGGTGAGCACCCAGTAGTCGCCCCGCGCGACGTGGTGCACCGGGTCGTGGTCGCGCAGCGCGGCGTACATCGGCCACGGGTCGGCCCAGGTCGCGCCGGACAGCGGCACGAAGACCGGCGCCTGAGACACATTGACACTCATGTCTCAGTATTGCGACAAACTGTCGGCACTTGTCAAGCGCCCCCGGCAGGAGTCGAACCCGCGACCGGTGGGGTAGAAACCCACTGCTCTATCCAGCTGAGCTACGGAGGCCAGGGCCGTGCGGTACGGCCCGCGGCCAGTCTAGTCAGCGTGAATCACTCTTCAGGCCCGCCGGCAGAAAACACTAGATCTGGGTAGTTACAAAGCTGTCATTTGGATATATGGTGGTCGAGCAGCTGGTTCACCGGCCCAAGCCAGGGTCGGAGTCGCAAGAGGGAATCCGGTGAGAGACCGGAACTGCCCCGCAGCGGTGAGTGGGAACGACCTCCGTCAACAGCACTGGGTCCCGTGATCAGGGGCCTGGGAAGCGACGGACAGTAGGAATCTCGACACGCTTCACCTGAGGTGAGCGCCCGAGGCGGCCCACGAGTCCGAAGACCTGCCAGTGCCCCACCGTCATCGGTGGGGGTCCGCGACCTCGTGGGAAGGTCAGGGGATCCAGGGCCGGACCCGATCGGCCTCAGCACCCCTCTCAGCCCCCGGAAGCGGAAGCGACCGGACCGGGCACCACGAGGGGTGAGGCACATGACCACGGACATCTCCGTCATCAAGCGCGACGGAACGCGCGCGCCGTACGACGGCTACGAGATCGCGCGCTCGATCGAGGAGGCCGCTGTCGGCCTCGAGGACGAGGTCGCCCGAGCGACCCAGCTCCGTTCAGAGCTGGAGATCACGCTCTTCGACGGCATCACCAGCGAGCAACTCGACGAGGCCGTCGTCGGGGTCGCGTTGCAGAACGTCAAGGACGACCCGGCGTACGACACGATCGCCGCCAGGCTGCTCGTGAAGAGCTTCTACAAGGCGATCTTCGGCGAGGGCGTCACCCGTGAGGAGGTCTACGCCTTCCACGGAGAGGCGTTCGTGGCGTTCATCGAGCGCGGCGTCGAGCTCGGGCTGCTGGACACCCGGCTGCTGGAGCGCTTCGACTTGCACCGGCTCGGTGCCGCGCTCGACCCGGACCGCGACGACCTGCTCCGCTACGTCGGGGTGCAGACGATGCGCACCCGCTACATGATCAGCGCACCCGACGGCCGGCCGATGGAGATGCCGCAGTTCTTCTGGATGCGCGTCGCGATGGGTCTCTCCCTGGGCGAGGACGATCCCGATGCCGCCGCGCTGCGTTTCTACGACAAGATGTCGCGGCTGGAGTACCTCGCCGCCGGGTCCACACTCGTCAACGCGGGCACGTCGTACGCCCAGCTCTCCAACTGCTTCGTGATGCAGATGGAGGACGACATCGAGCACATCGCGAAGTCGGTGCGCGACGTCATGTGGCTGACCAAGGGGACCGGCGGCATCGGGATGTCGGTCACCAAGCTGCGCTCCGAAGGGTCGCCGATCCGGTCGAACAACACCGTCTCCACCGGCCCGATCCCCTTCATGCACACGATCGACTCGACGCTGCGGGCCGTCAGCCGTGGCGGCAAGAAGTTCGGCGCGCTGTGCTTCTACATGGAGAACTGGCACCTCGACTTCCCGGCGTTCCTCGACCTGCGCCAGAACTCCGGCGACCCGTACCGCCGCACCCGTACCGCCAACACCGCGGTGTGGATCAGCGATGAGTTCATGAAGCGGGTCGACGCAGGCGACGACTGGTACCTCTTCGACCCGGCGGAGGTCCCCGACCTGGTCGAGCTCACCGGGGCTGCCTTCTCGCAACGCTATGCCGAGTACGCCGCGCGCGCAGAGGCCGGCGAGCTGCGGCACAAGAAGATCGGCGCGCGCGAGCAGTTCAAGGCGATCCTGACCTCGCTGCAGGCCAGCTCGCACCCGTGGCTGACATGGAAGGACACGATCAACACCCGGGCGCTGAACGACAACACGGGCACCATCCACCTGTCGAACCTGTGCACCGAGATCTGCCTGCCCCAGGACCGTGACAACGTCTCGGTGTGCAACCTGGCCTCGATCAACCTGTCCCGCCACGTCACCGGACGGCGACGCAGTGCTGGTGGGAACGGGGCCAAGGTCGACTGGGACCGGCTTGCCGAGTCCGCGCGCCTGGCCGTACGCCAGCTCGACAACCTGATCGACATCACGATCTCCTCGGTGCCCGAGTCGGAGCACTCCAACGAGCTCAACCGGGCCCTCGGCCTCGGCGTCATGGGGTTCACCGACGTGGTCGAGCGGTTCGGCTTCTCCTACGAGTCGCC
>DASVMH010000002.1:0-1741 GCA_036384455.1 Marmoricola sp.
ACGCCGACGAGCGCGATCACGGCCCAGATCCAGGGCCCGCGGAGAATTCGCTTCACTGTCCGATCCTCTCAGGTCGTACCTGAGCCTAGAGGCACCGGCCCAACGCTGATCGGGCTTCGAGCAGGACGGGCCTGCGAACGGTTCGCAGGCGCTATGGGTTCGCGGAGCGTCAGGAGTAGACGTGCGGCGCCAACGTGCCCACGCAACGCAGATTCCGGTAGCGCTCGCGATAGTCCAGGCCGTAGCCGACGACGAACTCGTTGGGGATGTCCCATCCGACGTACTTGACCTCGACGGGCATCTGCTGGGCCTCGGGCTTGCGCAGCAGGGTGCAGATCTCGACGCTGGCGGGATTGCGGCTGGCGAGGTTCGAGGTCAGCCAGGAGAGGGTCAGGCCCGTGTCGATGATCTCGTCGACGATCATCACGTGGCGCCCGCTGATATCGGTGTCGAGGTCCTTGAGGATGCGTACGACGCCGCTCGACTTCGTGCCGGAGCCGTACGACGAGACCGCCATCCAGTCCATCTCGAGGTGACGCGAGAACGACCGGGCGAGGTCGGCCATCACCATCACGGCGCCGCGCAGGATGCCGACGATCAGGAGGTCGCGACCCTCGTAGTCGGCCTCGATCTGGGCGGCCATCTCCGCGAGCCGGTCGTGGATCTGTTCCTCGGTGAACAACACCTCGACCAGGTCGCCGTCGATATCGCCTTCGTCCATGTCGCGAAGCCTGCCACACGATCCGGGAAGGCATTCCACCCCGTCCGCGTTGCAACAGATGTGCAGCTCTCCGTCCTCGACCTCGTCCCCGTCCGCTCCGACCAGACGACCGGGGACGCCGTGGCGGCGACCAGGTCGCTGGCTCGCGTGGCCGACGAGTTGGGCTACACCCGCTACTGGCTCGCCGAGCACCACAACATGCCCGCGGTGGCCGCGACCAACCCGCCGGTCCTGATCGCGATGGTCGCCGCTGCCACCGAACGCATCCGCGTCGGCTCGGGCGGGGTGATGCTGCCCAACCACGCACCCCTCGTCGTCGCCGAGCAGTTCGCGCTGCTCGAGGCCGCACACCCGGGCCGGATCGACCTGGGCATCGGCCGCGCTCCGGGGACCGACCCGGTGACGAGATACGTCCTGCGCGCGGGCGCGGTGGCCGCCGAGGACGACGCGGTCGCGCGCTTCCCCGAGTACGTCGACAACGTCATCACGCTGATGAGCCCGGTCGGGGCGGGGATCTCCGTCGGAGGTCGCACCCATCCGCTCAACGCCACACCCCGGGCCGTGTCCGAGCCGACCGTGTGGCTGCTCGGCTCCTCCGACTACTCGGCGCAGCTCGCCGCCGACCGCGGGCTGCCGTACGTGTTCGCGCATCACTTCTCCGGCAACGGCACCGCCGAGGCGCTCGAGCTCTACCGCTCGTCCTTCAAGCCGTCGCCCCGGCTCGCCCACCCGCGTACGTTCCTCACGGTCAACGCGGTCGTCGCGGCCACGGACGAGGAGGCGCACCGGCTGGCGCTGCCCAACCTGCATGCGATGGTCCGGTTGCGTACCGGCGGCGCACTGCTCCCCCAGCAACTCGTCGACGAGGCCGAGGCGCAGCCGCTGCCCGCCGAGCACGAGCGTCTCGCGGAGGCGATGCTGTCGCGCTGGGTCGTCGGAACCCCCGAGGCCGCAGCGGCGCAGGTCAGGGCACTCGCCGAGCAGTTCGGGGTCGACGAGGTGATGGTGCATCCGGTGGCC
>DASVMH010000003.1:0-2158 GCA_036384455.1 Marmoricola sp.
CGGACGTAGTCGAGGAACTCCTGCTCGAAGCGGAGCACGTCGTCGGTCGGCACGGCGTCGAGGCGACCGGTGGTGCCCAGCCACAGCGAGAGGGTCATCTCCGGCAGCGGGTAGGGCGAGTACTGCGGCTGCTTGAGCAGCGCCATCAGCCGCTGACCGCGGTCGAGCTGTTGCCGCGAGGCCGCGTCGAGGTCGGAGGCGAACATCGCGAAGGCCTCCATCGCACGGAACTGGGCGAGGTCGACCTTGAGCGAACCGGTGACGTTCTTCATCGCCTTGGTCATCGCCGCGCCACCGACGCGCGACACCGACACACCCACGTCGATGGCGGGGCGCTGGTTGGCGGCGAACAGGTCGGACTGCAAGAAGATCTGACCGTCGGTGATCGAGATGACGTTGGTCGGGATGAACGCCGAGACGTCGTTGGCCTTGGTCTCGATGATCGGCAGGCCGGTCATCGAGCCGGCGCCGAGGTCGTCGCTCAGCTTCGCGCAGCGCTCGAGGAGCCGGCTGTGCAGGTAGAAGACGTCACCGGGGTACGCCTCGCGGCCCGGCGGGCGGCGCAGCAGCAGCGACACGGCGCGGTACGCCTCGGCCTGCTTGGTCAGGTCGTCGAAGACGATCAGGACGTGCTTGCCGTCGTACATCCAGTGCTGGCCGATGGCCGAGCCGGTGTAGGGGGCGAGGTACTTGAAGCCCGCGCTGTCCGAAGCCGGGGCGGCAACGATGGTGGTGTACTCCAGCGCACCGGCCTCCTCGAGGGCGCCACGCACCGAGGCGATCGTCGAGCCCTTCTGGCCGATCGCGACGTAGATGCAGCGCACCTGCGAGTTCTCGTCGCCGGACTTCCAGTTGTCGAGCTGGTTGATGATCGTGTCGATCGCGATCGTGGTCTTGCCGGTCGCGCGGTCGCCGATGATCAGCTGGCGCTGACCACGACCGATCGGGGTCATCGCGTCGATGGCCTTGATCCCGGTGGCGAGCGGCTCGTGCACCGACTTGCGCTGGACGACCGTGGGGGCCTGCAGCTCGAGGGCACGACGGCCGTCCGTGGCGATGTCGCCCAGTCCGTCGATCGGGTTGCCGAGCGGGTCCACGACGCGGCCGAGGTAACCGTCGCCGACCGGGACCGAGAGGATCTCGCCGGTGCGCCGCACCGTCTGGCCCTCCTCGATGCCGTCGAAGTCACCGAGGACAACGACGCCGATCTCGCGGGTGTCGAGGTTCAGCGCGATGCCGAGCGTGCCGTCCTCGAACTGGAGCAGTTCGTTGGCCATCGCCGATGGGAGACCCACGACGTGCGCGATGCCGTCGGCCGCACCGGAGACGGTGCCGACCTCCTCCTTGCTCGCACTCTCGGGCTGGTAGTCCGAGACGTACTGCGCGAGTGCGTCGCGGATCTCGTCGGGGCTAATCGAAAGCTCGGTCATCTTCTGCCTTCTCTCTGCTGCACAGTCAAGGAAACTCGGGGATTGTCTGGTGGGGTCAGCCGGCGATCCGGCGGCGGACGTCGTCGAGGCGGTTCTGCACGGATCCGTCGATCACGTAGTCGCCCATCTCCACACGCAGGCCGCCGATCATGCCGGGGTCGACGAGCACATTGAGGTGGACCGGCCGGCCCTCGTCTCCGAGTGCACGCGACAACCGGTCCAGCTGCGAGTCGCTGAGCGGAGCTGCGGTACGTACGGTGGCGACGTGGCGGCCGCGAGCCTGCGCGGCCATCTCGATCAGCTGGTCGACCGCGGCACTGACGGTACGGCTGGCGCCGGTCACGGTCTCCTTCGCGAGACGTACGGTCGCCGGCGCAGCACGGCCGTCGAGGAGCGAGGCGACCAGTTCCTGCTTGTCCTCGGTGCTGCGGGCCGGGTCGGAGAGCGCATCTCGCAACTCGGAGTTGTCGGCCACCGCACGGCCGAACGTGAACAGTTCGCTCTCGACCCGGTCGCCGTCGCCTTCCGCATCCGCGGCGCGCACGATCGCGGCGACGCCGAGGCGTTCCAGCGCGTCGGTGAAATCGACGCTGGACGCCCACCGCAACTGGCCCGCCTCGGCGATCACCGCGGCGGCATCGGGACCGACGTGGGCACCGAACAGCGTCGTGAGCAACTTGGTCTTCGCCGCGGCCGGGCCGGCCGGATCCGTGGCGGCCCGGCGGACG
>DASVMH010000004.1:0-6225 GCA_036384455.1 Marmoricola sp.
TCTCCTACCCGGCCCTGAGCCTCTACGGCAACTTCAAGTCGACGTCCAAGTCGACCTACGACGTCGTCACCGGCGGCAACGACATCTGTGGCACCGCGACGCTCACGACGTGTCTCGGATTCGGAGGGGGCCAGCTCAACACCCTCGGCTTCGGTCGGCTCGCCTGCGCGTTCGATGCCAACGACAAGCCGGTCGCGAACCGCTACCAGTGCCACGCCGAACCCGGCTATGACGGCGTGTCCGGCGTCGGCACCCCGGCGGGGCTCTCGGTGTTCAAGCCGCTCTCGCCGCTCGCCAAGCTCAGCGTCGGCGGCACCGTGACACACGGCAAGGCGCACACGTTCTCGGCGGCGGCGAGTCGCAGCCCCTTCCCGGGCGGCAAGATCACGAAGTACGTGTGGGCCTGGGGCGACGGCACGACGACGACCACGACCAAGGCAACGGCCTCGCACAAGTTCGCGAAGGCGGGCAAGCGCACGGTCAGGGTGACGGTCAGTGACAACTACGGCACGCAGAACAACGGGCGCACCGGCACGACCACCGCGAAGGTGACCGTGAAGTAGCCGGCTCCGGGGCCGTCCTCAGCGGGAGAAGTGCTCGACGATCTGCACCTGCAGCTCGCCGACGATCCCGCCGAGGACGGCGCCGGTGGCGATCATCATCGCCTCGTCGTCCTTGAAGACCGGCCGCAGGATCGACTCGTACTGCTCCTCGGTGAGCTGACTCATCTTCTCCACGATGGTGTTCTCGATGTCGAGGGAGCGCATCGCGTAGTCGCCGGCGAGCTCCATCGTCGCGGGCAACCGGTCGACGAGCTCGCGGAACACGGTCTCCTTCATCTCGCGGTATCCCTTGGACCCGACGGCCAGCACCACGAGGGGCTTCGCGATCCCGGTCTGCGCGTCGATCGCGGCCGAGACCTCCCGCTGGATGGTGTCGAAGAGCTTGTCGGCGGTGGGCCCCTCGAGGATGCCGGTGATCAGCACATCCGGGGCGAACAGGTCGGTGGCGAGGATGCGTGCGTAATCGCGCGTGATCTGCGCACGGTCGGCGTGCAGCAGTCCCTGGAACGGGATCAGCCCGAGGACCAACTTCGGTTCCATCGGACGGAACAGCATCGTCAGGGCGAGCCAGTCGGAGAGGAAGCCGACGCCGAAGCCGAAAGCCGGCATGATCCACGGGTTGTGGATGAAGCCCCAGGCGGCCATCTGCACCAGGCCGATGATGAAGCCGAAGTAGATGCCGGAGCGTCGTACGAAGCCCATGGCGTCGCCGCCGATGGCCTTCATCAGGTCGTTGAGCCGCTCCTTGTTCTTCACCAGCGTGGTGACGGTGAGGAACTTGATGTCGATGTAGCGGCCGAGGTCGGACTTCATCTCGGCGAAGATGTTGTCCAGGATCTTCGGCGCCTGCTGGTCGATGCGAGCCAGCACCGCCCGGCGTCCGGCCTCGGGCAGTTGGTCCCACAGGCCCGGGCGTACGAGTGCGGCGACCTCTCGGGCGATGTCGTCGATCGTCGCGCCCAGTGGCTCACGCAACTCCTCAAGCGCCTCGGCGGCGTTGAACTTGTCGAGCAGTTCCTCGGGCTTGAGGAGGTTCTCGGTGAGCATGTCGATCGTGGTTGCGGCTACCTTGCCCGCGCGCCGGGGCACGATCCCCTGCCAACCGATGAAACCGAAGAACCCGCGGAACTCCAGGGGCCGGTAGAGCATCTGCAGGAACAGCAGCTTGGTGGTGTAGCCGACGAAGGCCGCCACGAACGGCATCGACAGGTAGACGTACCAGTTGAGACCGAAGTCGTGCTGGATCTGACCCCAGCTCTGCAGCAGCGGCGCCATCGAACCGGCGCTCACTGCAACCCGCCGCTCGCGGCGTCCCAGAGCGCTCTGCCGAACGCCGAGATCCGCAGCGTCCGCTTCTCCGTACGCCCCGGCAACGGCCCTCGGGCCGCCTTCTTGATCGCGGCGAGGACGTCCGTGTCGGCGGAGAGGATCTGGTAGTCGTCCTTGAGCGACGGGTCCTCGGGTCCGGTCTCGACGACACCGAGACTGAGCAGATGGCCGACGTACACGGGGGTGAGCGCGGGCAGCGCGACGTTGGCCGCGCGTCCGACCAGGGAGGCGTTCTCGATCAACGCCTCGCCGAGCAGGCCGGCCCTGGTCCAGGCATGCACGCTGACCATCGCCGCCGGCGCACCGTCGGACAGCGCGCTGAGGATGCGGGCCTCGTCGGGCACCAGTTGATCGAGGACGTGGTGGAAGACCTCGTCGCGCGAGGAGGTGCTGCTCAGCTCGATCGCCTTGCCCAGCAGGTCGTTCATCTTCGCGTCGAGGCTGCGCTCGCGCGACCTCGTCGTCCCGCCCGACGACGACCCCGGCAGTGCCGCCGGCTCCGCCTGCTCACCGACGCCGAGCACGGCACGTACGACCGCGACACCGAGGCGCACGGTCTGCCGGCCCAGGCCGAACGGATCGAGCGGATTCATGGGGAGAGGCTACCGCCCGAGATCCGGAATTAGAACACGTTCTAGTCGTGATCCCGACCACCTTCAGCCGACACATCCGGTCCGCAGTTGCGAGAGCCGGACGGCCTGCGCCATGTGTTCGTAGCCGGCCG
Source organism: Marmoricola sp. (assembly GCA_036384455.1). Classification (GTDB taxonomy): domain Bacteria; phylum Actinomycetota; class Actinomycetes; order Propionibacteriales; family Nocardioidaceae; genus Marmoricola. The sequence goes on from DASVMH010000004.1 coordinate 2,617, forward strand.
GGTTGGGATGCAGGTTGTCGCCGTCGGCGTACGCGGGATTGAGATCCCCCGGGTCCAACGGATCGCGCATCGCCTTGTCGAAGTCGACGATGCCGTCGGAGACGTGCTGGGTACGGATCCAGGCGTTGACCGCCTCGCGGGTGCCCTCCAGCTTCGGTGCGGTCACCGGACCGTCGGTGATCGCCCGCCCCGACGGCATCATCGTGGCGAGCAGGACGTGCATCCCCTTCGCGTGCAGGGCGGCGATCAGGGTGCGATACCCCGACTCCAGCTGTGCAGCCGTGGGCCAGGGCGGGATCCCGAGGTCATTGATCCCCTCGAGGATGATCGCGTTCGTGGCACCCGTGACCGAAGCGCCGTCGGCCCCGATCCGCTCGATCGCGGCCGGTCCGAACTGCGGGATCAGGCCGGGCTTGAGGACACGGTTCCCACTGATGCCCTCGTCGACCGTGACGAGCGGGAGCCCCGCCTTGTCGATCCGGCGCTGCAGGAAGTCCGGGTAGCGCACGTTGGCGTCGTTCTGCACCGTGCTGGCCGGGAGCAACGCGGGCGAACTCGTCACGTAGCCGTCGGTGATCGAATCGCCGAACGCCACCACCGCACCGACCCGTCGCGACGCCGTGACGTCGAGACCGTCGAGGTAGTACCAGGACCGGATCTTCTGGCTGAACCCCTCGCCCGATACCGAGTCGGACCGATCGCCGGACAGTGGCACCGAGAGGTAGCTCGTCGCATTGGCGTTGAAGTGCTCCGTCGGCAGCAACGACAGGCCCGCGACGTAGTAGCTGACCGCCACGGGGTGGAACGCGCGGATCGGCAGGTCCACCGGATCGCTGACCACGTCCTTGCCCGGCGCGAGGGTCACCGCGGCCCGCCCCCCGAACCGGACCTGGCGCAGGCTGCCCTTGACCAGGGCGGCACCGTCGGCCTGATTGCCGACCGTGACATGGGCGAAGGTGACCTTGGAGTGGCCGAACCTGTTGGTCAGGTGGATCCGGATCCGGCCGCCGCTGCGATGCGGCGTGACGATCATCCGGAACGACTGTCGCCCCAGCACCGGCGCGGGCGAGAGGTTCGGATCCCCGAGCGTGACTGCGTCACTCGGAGCGGTACGCCATGATGCGACCCAGTGCGTCCCCGGACACGACTGTGCTGACGCCGCCCGCGACAGCGCGCCGGATGCGTGCGCGGGTGCCGGCCCGGCAGCGGCGAGTCCGGCCGTGAGGAGCGCTGCGGCAAGCGCTGCACCCGGCTTCACGATGAGCGTGCGCAGGGCCGTCGGTGTCACGTGAGGGCCAACGACTCGGGCGGGCCGAGGTCACGACCAAGGTATCTTGACATCGAGAGAAACGTGAGACTGCGCACACGCTCCATCTTTTGTGTCCGCGACGGCTGAAAAGCGACCCTGCGACGGATAGCCTTTGGGACGTTCCCACTGCGGTCCACCACCCCAAGCGACAAGAACAAGAAGAGGCGACCCAAGCCGTGCCGGAGTCTTCGCAGAACTCACTGTCCGCGTTCGGAGCCAACGAATGGCTCGTGGACGAGATGCGCGAGAAGTACAACGCCGATCCCCACAGCGTCGACAAGGTGTGGTGGGACTTCTTCCAGGGCGACGGCGCGGCAGGCGCACCGCCCGCCGACGCCACCAAGCCGCCTGCAGCGCCCGCTCCGGTCGCTGAGCCCGCCCCGGTCGTCGAGCCCGTCGAGACGAAGCCGGCCAAGGCCGAGGCGAAGCCCGTACCCAAGGAGCCCGAGCGCGCCCCCAAGCCGGAGGCCAGCGACGAGCCGACCTACACCGTGCTGCGCGGCATTCCTGCTGCGACCGCCAAGAACATGGACGTGTCCCTGGCCGTCCCGACCGCGACGTCACTGCGCAACATCCCGGTGAAGCTGCTGTGGGACAACCGCATCGTCATCAACAACCACCTCAAGCGCGCCCGCGGCGGCAAGGTGAGCTTCACCCACCTGATCGGCTACGCGATCGTCAAGGCGATCAAGGCCAACCCGGCGATGAACAACACCTTCGCCGAGGTCGACGGCAAGCCCAACATGGTGACGCCCGCACACATCAACCTCGGTCTCGCGATCGACCAGCAGAAGCCCGACGGCACCCGCCAGCTCGTCGCCCCGAGCATCAAGGCCTGCGAGGCCATGGACTTCGCGCAGTTCTGGACCGCGTACGAAGAGATGATCCGCAAGGCCCGTGACAACAAGCTCACGATGGACGACTACTCCGGCACCACCGTCAGCCTCACGAACGTCGGTGGCCTGGGCACCAACAACTCGGTGCCGCGGCTGATGTCCGGCCAGGCGGCGATCATCGGTGTCGGGTCGATGGACTACCCGCCGGAGTTCCAGGGCGCGTCCGAGGAGACGATCACCCGCAACGCGATCAGCCGGATCATGACGATGACGTCGACGTACGACCACCGGGTGATCCAGGGTGCACAGAGCGGCGAGTTCCTGCGGCAGGTGCACCAGCTCCTGCTCGGCGAGGGCGGCTTCTACGACGAGATCTTCCGTTCGCTGCGGATCCCCTACGAGCCGATCCGCTGGGGCCACGACGTCGCGGCCAGCCACGACGACGACGTCAGCAAGCAGGCCCGCATCCTCGAGCTGATCCACGCCTACCGCGTGCGCGGCCACATGATGGCCGACACCGACCCGCTGGAGTACAAGCAGCGCAGCCACCCCGACCTCGAGGTCGAGTCGCACGGCCTGACGCTGTGGGACCTCGACCGCGAGTTCGCGACCGGGGAGTTCGGTGGCGAGCGCCGGTTCATGAAGATGCGCGACATCCTCGGCATCCTGCGCGACTCCTACTGCCGCACCGTCGGCATCGAATACATGCACATCCAGGACCCCGACCAGCGCCGGTGGATCCAGGAGCGCGTCGAGCAGCCCCACCAGAAGCCGCCCCGTGAGGAGCAGTTGCGGATCCTGCTGAAGCTCAACCAGGCCGAGGCGTTCGAGACGTTCCTGCAGACCAAGTTCGTCGGGCAGAAGCGGTTCAGCCTCGAGGGCGGCGAGACCGCCGTCCCGCTCGTCGACGAGATCTGCGAGGCCGCGGCCGGCGCCGACCTCGACGAGGTCGCCATCGGCATGGCCCACCGCGGACGGCTCAACGTGCTCGCCAACATCGTCGGCAAGTCGTACAACCAGATCTTCCGGGAGTTCGAGGGCAACGTCGACCCGCGCACGGTGCAGGGCTCCGGCGACGTGAAGTACCACCTCGGTGCCGAGGGCGAGTTCGTCGCCGGCTCGGGCGCGAAGATCAAGGTCTCCGTGGCCGCGAACCCCTCCCACCTCGAGACCGTCGACCCCGTGCTCGAAGGCATCGCCCGCGCCAAGCAGGACGTGCTCAACAAGGGCATCGAGTTCCCCGTGCTGCCCGTCCTCATCCACGGTGACGCCGCCTTCGCCGGCCAGGGCGTGGTCGCGGAGACGCTGAACCTGTCCCAGCTGCGCGGCTATCGCACCGGCGGCACCATCCACCTGATCGTCAACAACCAGGTCGGCTTCACCACCTCACCCGCGTCGTCGCGCTCGTCGCTCTACTGCACCGACGTCGCGCGGATGGTCCAGGCGCCGATCTTCCACGTCAAC
>DASVMH010000005.1:0-2646 GCA_036384455.1 Marmoricola sp.
CCGGCAATCCGCACCGCGGCACCATCGTGGCCGCGTGGGCCGGCCGCGTCGTCGCGATCATCGCGCTGGTCTGGCCGCTCGGGTACGGCCTGGTCACGGGCCACGCGCCGGACATCTTCGACTACGCGCTCGCCTGGATCATCGGGGCCTTCCTCTGGATGGGCGCCACCGCCGCGATCGCGTCCGTGCGGATCCGGAGCCGGCTGCCCGCCCTCAAGGCCCGCGGCCTGGCGCGGCGCGCCATCGCGGTGCCCGAGGACCTCTCCGTCGCCGAGGCCGTGCGTCGTGCCAACGAGGAGGGCGCCGGCGGCATCGTCCTGCACACCGGCGATGAGCGGGTCAGTGGCCTGGTCAGCCAGGCCGCGCTGACCAGCACCCCGCCCGATCGGCGCCCGTGGCAGCCGATCTCGTCCGTCTCGCGCACGGTGGAGGACGGCCTGATCCTCTCCGCCGATCTGACCGGCGAGGATCTCGTACGCGCGATCTCGCGGACCCCGGCGACCGAATACCTCCTCGTCGAGGCCGACGGCTCCGTCTACGGCGTGCTCAGCACCGCCGACGTCGACCGCGCGTTCGCGGACGGCGTGCTCCGCGAGCCGCAACGAGGCGCGCATGAGTGAGTGGTCGGGCGTACGCCGGGGGCCGCTCGAGCCGGGCGAATGGGTCCGCCTGGTCGACTCCAAGGGACGCAAGCACAATCTGTGCCTCGAGGTCGGCAAGAGCTTCCACACCAACCGCGGCGGCCTCTCCCACGACGACATCATCGGGCGCGAGGAGGGCTTCACGATCACCTCGTCGGCCGGTGGCGAATACCTCGTGTTCCGGCCGCTGCTCAGCGAGTTCGTGGTGTCGATGCCGCGCGGTGCGGCCGTCGTCTACCCCAAGGACGCCGCCCAGATCGTGGCGATGGCCGACATCTATCCCGGCGCGCGTGTGGTCGAGGCGGGCGCCGGGTCGGGCGCGCTGAGCTGCTCGCTGCTGCGGGCGGTCGGCCCGACCGGGTCGCTGCGGTCCTACGAACGGCGCGAGGAGTTCGCCGACGTCGCCCGCAGGAACGTCGCCCAGTTCTTCGGCGGGACCTTGGAACAGCCGCACCCCGCCTGGACCCTCTCGGTCGGGGATCTGGCCGAGGAGCTGCCCACGGTGGAGCAGGGGAGCGTCGACCGGGTCGTCCTCGACATGCTCGCCCCGTGGGAGTGCGTCGGCGCGGTCGCGCACGCGCTGGCGCCGGGTGGCCTGGTGATCGGCTACGTCGCCACCACCACCCAGCTCGGCCGCTTCGTCGAGACGCTGCGCGCCCATGGTGAGTTCACCGAGCCACGGCCCTGGGAGACCCTGCTGCGCGAATGGCACGTCGAGGGTCTGGCCGTGCGTCCCGCGCACTCGATGAACGGCCACACCGGCTTCCTGGTCACCTCCCGCCGGATGGCCCCCGGCGAACAGGCCCCCCGCAAGAAGCGCCGCCCCGCCCCCGGCGCGTACGGCGAGGACTACACGGGCCCCCTCCCCGCCGACCTGCGCTGAGACCCCAAAACTCTGACGCAAAATCACGCTGAGACCCCAAAACTCTGACGGGTTTTCGCGCCGAGACCCCAAAACTCTGACGGTTCACTCACCCGGCTCGACGAACCACCGCCGACCCCGTACGCGATTGGCGAGGGTCTGGCGTGCCTCGGCGATCCTCCTGCGCACCATCGCCTCGAAGCCCATGTCATCGGTGAACAACATGTCCTTGCCGATCACGTCCACGATCCACGGAGTGTTCGCGGCGATCCACTCACGCCGCGACCGATCGTGCTCGACCTGCTCGGGGCTGGAGTGGAACTCCGCCCCGTCGTACTCCACCGCGTAGTAGAGATCCTCGAGCCCGAGGTCGAGGAACCAGGTGGCCCCCGGGCCGTCGACGGGGCACTGCAGCGAGGGCGTCGGGAGTCCGGCGTCGAGCCAACGCAGTCGCATGATCGACTCGGCGACGGAGTCTGCCCGCCCATCCGCGAGCGGTGCGAACGCCCGCAGTTGCCGTACGCCGCGGTAGCCACCGAACCGGTCGACGTTGATCAGGAGCTCGTCCTTGTCGACGCCGGCATGCAGGAATGCATCGAGTGCGGCGAACGCGCGCTCGCGCCACTGCAGCCGTCCGAGGTCGCAGGCGGTCCGCAGCATCGTGGTGACCGGCACGCCGTTGACCTCGGTGATGTCGGACTCGGGCATCATCCGTTGGCCGCTGGTCACACCGTTGCGCATCACGCGACCGCCCTTGTCGACGTGGAAGGCGCACACCTCCGGCACCGCGCTCAGGTCCTTGGCGGGCAGCAGGTCGATCCCGTGGAGCCAGGCGGCCGTCACGTCGGTGACGACCGCGCCGGGCGCCAGGACGAGGGCGACAGCTCGCGAGCGCAGGCCGAGCGTGTCCGGGACTTCGCAGCGTACGTACACCTCGCGGGAGAGCCTGCGCAGATACCCCCATTGGGTGAGCTCGTGCAGCAGCTTGCTGTGCAGCCCCGTGCTGGACGCGCGGAACGGTTCGCCCGCAGGTACGCCGGCGCGCCTGAAGAGATCCTCTGGGTCAACGAGTCGTGGTGCCATCCCTTTGAGGGTGAACGATCGTCAAGGGACAAAACGGAATATCCACAGGCCAATCTCGAC
>DASVMH010000006.1:0-10350 GCA_036384455.1 Marmoricola sp.
TTCTCGAGCTGGAAGAACCCCTGGGCCGACCTCGACGACGAGTTCGATGGTCCCGATCAGCGCATCGGTGGTGTCCTCACCATGCGGACGTTGCTCGAGACCGTCGCCGAGCATCCGCGACCCATCGAGCTCGCGATCGAGACCAAGCACCCGACGAGGTACGCCGGTCTGGTGGAGCGCCGCCTCGTGGAGCTGCTCGACGACTTCGGCTGGGCGGGAGCCGTCGGGCCGGTCAGGGTGATGAGCTTCTCGTGGGTCGCGTTGCGGCGCGTACGCCGGCTCACCGAGGGTCTGCCGCTCGTGTTCTTGATGGATGCGCCCCACGAATGGGCGATGTCACGACCGTTCGCCGAACCGGACTGGATCGCCGGTCCGGGGATGGCATTGGTCCGCGAGCACCCCGACCTGATCGCCAGGATCCGCGGCAACGGCACCCGCGTGCACGTGTGGACGGTCAACCGGCCCGCCGACCTGCGGCGCTGCCTCGATCTCGGCGTCGAGGCGGTGATCACCGACCGGCCCGCGCAGATCCGCGCACAGCTGGATCAGATCGTCGGCCCGGCGTGACGACGGCCCAGGGTGCTAGCTGGAGGCAGCACGTGGTTGTGAAGCCCCCGAACATGGACTAGATTTCACTTCTATCCCGGCCGATGTTGTATCCCCCGTCAACATCGGCCGGGCTTCATGCATCCAGGTGCCGAAACCGGGGGTATCCAGTCGTCGATGGGCTGAGTTGATCCTCGGCCCGCAGGGGCAGGGGAGATGACCGCATCGGATCGGGGCGATGGCGCGTCGGCGCAGCGCACCTTCGCCTGCCCGGGATGCGGTGCCGTGCTCACTGCGGGAACGGCCGCCTGCCCCTCCTGCGGGACCCGCCTCGTCGGTGATGATGCCGCCCGGCTGTGGACGGTCAATCAGCAGATCGCCACGCTGCAGGCCGAGGCGGACCGGTTGCTCGCCGCGCTGCGCCCCCAGGGGCCGGTCACGACGTCGCCGCCGACCGCTCCCGCCCCCCACGGTGCGCCGCCGCCATCGGGATCGATGACCGGATCGATGACCACAGGGATGCCGGCGGCGCCGCCGCTGGCGCCGACCGGCCAGTCCCCGCGCAGGCCGGGGTTCTCGGGCCAGGGCATCCTGCTGGCCCTCGGCGGCCTGTTGTTGCTCTCGGGTGCCGCCGTCTTCGTGGTGGTCGTGTGGCTGCTCGTCGGCGTCTATGGCCAGGCGCTGCTGATGGTCGCGTTCACGTGCGCCGCGGCGGCGCTCGCGCGCGTGCTGGGTCGGCGGGGCCTCGTCGCCGGGGCCGAGACCTTGGCGGTCGTCGCGTGTGGCCTGCTCCTCCTCGACGTGCGCGGAGCCCATCACCTCGACTTCGCGGGCCTGGGCGGTGTGCCGGTGTGGTGGTATTCCGCAGCGGCAGCCGTGGTGTGCTGCGCCTGCGCGACGCTCGCGGATCGGGTGACCAGACCCCGCCGGATCGCGTACGCCCCCTTCGCGGCCGTCTCGGCGATCATCGCCCCCTGGTGCGTGGTCGCGGCGCTCGACTGGACTCCCGGCCTCAGGGGGGTCGCCGTGTCCGGGATCGCCTTCCTGGTCGACCTCGTGGTCCTGGCGATCGTGGTGCGCGCCGAGGGTGCCGCGTGGCGTACGTCGCCGGCCTTCATCCTGGCGGGAGCTCTGGTCGTCCTGGGGCTGATCGCCTTCGTGTCCTCCGACATCGGGCTCGGTTTCGACACGACGCGCTCGCGGCTCGTGCACGTCGGCGCCGCTGTGCTCGGTCTGCTCGTGCCCGCGCTCGTGCTCGCGGCCCTCGCGCTGCAGATCCCCCGCAGACTGGGAGTGACGGGTCCGAGCCGCGGACGTGCTGCCGCAGTGGTCGCGTCGTTCGCGGCCGTCTCGATCGCGATGGTGGTCTTCGACGCGCCGCTCGCGGTCCTGCTCGCCGCCGCCGTCGTGGCGGCTGTCGTCGTGGTCGCCGGCGCGTACTGGTCGGTGCACGCGACCGTGCGCGCCGTCGCGGTGGTCGCTGCCGGTGCCCTGGGCGTGCTCGCGTTCTGGGTCGCGATCGACCACGATCGCCGCTGGGACGTCCCGGGTCCGGTGCTGGCCCTCCCAGCCGTCATCTGGGTCGTCGCGGCGCTCGTACGTTTCGTCTCCGATCGGGAGATCTGGTGGTTCCTGACCGTCGAGGTCGCCGTCGCTCTCGTGGTGGCCCGCGTGTTCGCAGGGGGTCCGGCCGGCACGGCGATGATCGGCTCGGCCGTCGTCCTCGTCGCGCACGGGGTCGTCGCCGGCGTCGCGGCGCGCCGCCCGCGCACAGACCCGGTCCGAGGACGGTCGACCCTCGCCTCCCACGTCGAGTTCGTCAGCCTGATCTTCGCGGCCGGGTGGGCGATCGCGACCGTCGCGTTGTCCTTCATCCCCGACGACATGATCTGGGCCGCGATCGGCTTCTGGGTCGTCGGTGTCGTCGCCTGCGCCCACGCGAGCGCTCCACACCGGCTGTTCCTCGCCTACCCCGGTGCGCTGTCCGTCGCAGCCGGAGTATGGGTCCTGCTCGGCACCAACGACGTGAGCAACATCGAGGCGTACTCGCTCCCGTTCGCCGCGATGCTCGCCGCCATCGGCCTCGTGCAGGCCGGTCGCGGCAAGCATCCCTCGACCCTCCTCACGGCCGGACCGGCCCTGGTGGTCGCCGTCGGGCCCAGCCTGGTCGCTGCGCTCGGGACCGGGCAGGCGATCAGACTCGCCGCGGTGACGATCGTCGGGGTCGTCCTCGTGGTTGTCGGGCTCGACCGCCACTGGCGCGCGCCGGTCACCGCAGGGGTCGTCACCCTCGTGGTGGTGGCGGTGACGCAGGGCGGCCCGCTGGTGGCTTATGTGCCGAGCTGGCTCACCCTCAGCGCGGTCGGTGCGCTCCTCCTCGTCATCGGGATCCGCTGGGAGGCGGCGGTCGGCGCCGGTCGCCGGGCCGGGGTCTGGTACGCCGCGCTGCGCTGAGTCCGCTCAGAGCGGATCGCGCTGGACGGGACACGACATGCACCGTGGGCCGCCTCGCCCCGAGCCCAGCTCGGAGCCCGCGATCGCGATGACCTCGATGCCGGCGGCCTCGAGGCGGGAGTTGGTCTCGGTGTTGCGCTCATAGGCGACCGCGACCCGAGGGGCGATCGCCAGGGTGTTGTTGCCGTCGTCCCACTGCTCGCGCTCGGCGGTCACCGGGTCGAGCCCGGTGTCGATGCGATGGACGCGCTCGATGCCCATCGCGTCCGCGGCGGCCTCGAGGAAAGGGCGCGGAGCGGACACGACGAGGTCGTCGTCGGCGCCGGAACGTACGGTCACCGCCCGGAGCCGATCGGCGACGTTGGGGTACATCACCACCTTGTCGGCGTCGACCATCGTGCACACCGTGTCGAGGTGCATCGTGGCGCGCTCCTGGGTGATCGGCACGGCGAGGACCTGCTCGGCAAGGCCGCGCTCGAAGACCTGCCGGGCCAGGCGCTCGACCCCGGCGGGCGTGGTGCGCTCACCGACACCGACCGCGATCACGCCGGGGGCGAGCAGGAGGACGTCGCCGCCCTCGACGTACTCGTGGTCACTTCCGTGCAATTGCGGCGTTGTGGCGAACCGCGGGTGCTCGGTGTAGATGAGCTGGGTCAGTTGGGTCTCCCGGGATCGGGCCGGCATCGCGAGCGAGGTGACCGCGACCTGGTCGCGGATCCACACGCTCGAGTCGCGGGTGAAGAGCAGGTTGGGCAGCGGATCGATCAGGAAGTCGTCCGGGGCCAGGAGGCTCGTGACCAGCCCGGTGCCGCCGCGGACCTCGTCGTTGCGGAGTCCTGCGGTGAGCACCTCGGTCAGCGCCGCCGGATCGAGATCGCCGAGACTCGCGCGCAGGTACGTACGCAACGTGTCGCCCAGGTGAAGGCTGTCCAGCGCGGAACCGATCGCGCGGGTGCGTGCGTCGGGATCGCCGAGGGTCTCGGTCAGCAGATCTGTCAGGTAGAGCACCTCGACGTCGCGATCCCGGAGGGCAGCGGCGAAGGCGTCGTGCTCGTCCTGTGCGCGGCTGACCCAGGGGATGCCGTCGAAGAGCAGCCGGTCGTTGTTGCGTGGGGTGAGTCTCTTCAGCTCGTTCCCGGGCCTGTGCAGCAGGACCGTACGCAGCCGACCGACCTCGCTGTCGGCACCGGTCAGTGTCATGTAGGCACCCTAGTCACTTGAGAAGTTCCGCGATGGTGACGACGGCCAGCACGGCACACACGAGCGCGCCGGCGTAATGGATCAGCGAGAGGCGTACGTGCCGCAGCAGGAACCGGCCGACGATGATCGCGAGACCGGACACGGTCAGCAGCGCCGCCCATGCACCGACGAAGACCGACACCGGGTGGTGATAGCGGCCGACCATGCTGATCGTGAGGAGCTGGGACAGGTCGCCCCACTCGGCCGCGAAGATGACCAGGAAGCACGTCGTGGCAGCACGCAGGCCGGTGCGATCGGCGGCGGCCTTGGCGGCGTACTGCGCCTCGGCGTCGGGCTCGTCCCGGTCCGCGGCAGGCGCCTCGCGGACCAGCATCGCGGCGCCGAGCACGAAGATCGCGGCCGCGACGATCAGCACCACCTCGTGGGGCAGATAGGTGACGGCCTTGCCGACCGTGACGGCGATCAGGGTCTGCACCAGGAAGGCTGCGCCGACCCCGAGCCACACCTGCAGCGGCCGGTAGCGCGTGGACAGCACCAGGGCGGCGATGAACGTCTTGTCGGGAAGCTCGACGACGAAGATCGCTCCGAAGGCGATGGCAGCGACGGCAAGATCCACGTCGACAACCCTACGGTGCGCCCGGTTCGTCCGGCGGTCAGCCACATGAGCCGAAGTGTTTTCGGCTGATCCTTGACGGCCGCAACGGTGCAGGAGTTGAGTGCAGGGAGCATTTCCAATCCGTCATTCTCGGGAGGTTCGGATGTTCTTCACGCCTGCACGCCGTGCGGCCGCAGTGATCGCGGCAGCGGCGACGGCGGTCACGCTGTCCACCGCGATCACTCCAGCCCAGGCGTCGCCACAGCGACACCGGCTGCCGGACAGCAAGCCCCATTGGCTCTCCAAGGCGAAGGCCGGAGGAGACGTCGCCAACGGCGCACAGATCCAGTTCGGTGTCCTGCTCAAGATGCGCAACCAGACGGCTGCCGACGATCTGGCCCGGCGGGTCAGCGATCCGGCGAGCGCCGACTACGGCAAGTACCTCACCAGCGCGCAGTTCCGGGCGCAGTTCGCGCCGACCCAACAGCAGGTCAGCGCTGTTCGCTCCTGGCTGCATGCGCAGGGCTTCGACGTCACAGGCACGCTGCGCAGCGGGATGTATGTCACCGCGAAGGGCACGACCGCCCAGGTCGAGAAGACGTTCGACACCACGATGCGGACCTACCACTTCCGGGGCCACGACCTGCGCGCCAACTCCTCGGCACTCTCCCTGCCCAGCGGCACCTCCGCGACGGTGGTCGACCGCATCCAGGGTGTGGTCGGTCTCGACCAGGGCAGCGGTCTGAAGAAGCCCGCCGACACCCTCCCCGGGCCGCCGTCCGGTGCGCGCTACGGCGTCCAACCGTGCTCGAGTTCGTTCGGCCAGAAGCTCGCCACGGACAAGCCGGAGGTGGGCGGGAAGGCCCAGCCGTACGCCGTGTGTGGCTACACGCCGAAGCAGCTGCAGTCCGCCTACGGCATCGACAAGATGATCCGGAAGGGCTACGACGGCAAGGGCATCACGGTCGCGGTCACGGACACCTTCGCGGCGCCGACCATCGTCCAGGACATGCGCAAGTACAACGCGAAGTACGGCCTGCCGCAGTTCAAGCGTCACCAGTTCACCCAGCAGACGCCGGGGCCGGACGACTACAGCAACGTCGACCTGTGCGGCGGCAACGGCTGGTACGGCGAGGAGACCCTCGACATCCAGGCCGTCCACGCGATGGCTCCGGGGGCGAAGATCGTCTACGTCGGCGGCAGTGACTGCATCACCGGTCTCGACGAGGCGTGGGCCGAGACGATCGACAACCACACGGCCGACGTGATCACGAACTCCTGGACCGACGGGGTCGACGACCTCGCCGATCTCGGGCAGTCCTACGTCGACTTCTACACGCAGTTCTCCACCGAGGCGGCGCTGACCGGGATCACCGTCAACTTCTCGTCCGGCGACTCCGGCGACCACACCTCCGGCAACACCGACCCGTCGGCCAAGACGGCGGAGTTCCCGGCCGACGTGCCCTACGTGACCGGTGTCGGTGGCACCAGCCTCGCGATCGGTCGCCACGGGCAGTGGCAGGGCGAATGGGGTTGGCAGAACGCGTACGCCCCGCTCAACGGTGACACCTGGGGCGACACCGCCTACAGCTCCGGCGGTGGCGGCGGCGCGAGCCAGCTCTACGCGCAGCCGTACTACCAGGAGGGCGTCGTGCCCGACTCGATGTCGGTCCTCAACGGCCAGCGGATGCGGACCGTCCCCGACATCTCGATGCCGGCCGATCCCAACACCGGCATGGTCGTCGGGGAGACCCAGGAATTCCCGGACGGGACCTACTGGGACACCTACCGCATCGGTGGCACCAGTCTGGCCTCGCCGTTGCTGGCGGGCGTCGACGCGGTCGCGGGCCAGAAGGCGGGTCACCCGCTCGGATTCGCGAACCCGTTGTACTACTCGATGCTCGGGAGCAACGCCCTGCACGACCTGCGCGCACCCAGCTCGCCGGTCTACCAGGTCCGCACCGACTACGTGAACGGGCTGGACGCCAGCGACGGCTACAAGTTCCAGTTGCAGACGATCGATGACCAGTCCTCGACCCTGCACGACGTGCGCGGGTATGACGATGAGACCGGTGTGGGCTCACCGAACGGCACTGCGTTCTTCAACGCCGTCGGTGGTCACGGTGGCGGTCATGGGGGTGGCGGCCACGGGGGTGGCGGCCACCACCGCCGCTGATCGAGCCGACAACCACGTACGGCCCGCCGGGAGTCTCCCGGCGGGCCGTACGTCGTGCGTATCGCCCTTGTGATCAGGGTGTTGGTGCGCCGATCGGCCGTTCCGGCCCTTGTGCACAAGCAATAACCCCGCGTTACATGGGTTGGGGCGCGCCCTCCGCCCGCGGGTGAGGAGGTCAGTCGAGGCGGCGGGGGTCGGCGGGGTAGACGCCGAGGATGCGGACATCGGTCGTGAAGAAGGCGAGTTCCTCGAGGGCGCGCTGCACCGGCAGGTGGTCGGGGTGGCCGTCGACCTCGGCGAGGAACTGGGTGGCGGTGAATTCCCCGCCGACCATGTAGCTCTCCAGCTTGGTCATGTTGACGCCGTTGGTCGCGAAACCGCCCAGCGCCTTGTAGAGGGCGGCCGGCAGGTTGCGCACGTTGAAGACGAAGCTGGTCACCACGGGGCCGTTGTCGGAGCGGGCGATCACCGGTTCGGGGGAGAGCACGACGAAACGGGTGGTGTTGTGGTCCTCGTCCTCGACGTCGCGGGCGAGGATCTTCAGGCCGTAGATCTCGGCGGCGAGCGGAGGCGCGATCGCGGCCTGGGTCGGATCCGCGGCCTCGGAGATCTCGCGCGCGGCGCCGGCGGTGTCGCCGGAGATGATCGGTGTCAGGCCGTGCTCGCGGATGATCCGGCGGCACTGTCCCAGGGCATGCACGTGGCTGTGCACGGTCCGCAGGCCCTCGATCGTGGCGTCGGGGGTGCCCATCAGGGCGAACTGGATGCGCAGGAAGTGCTCGCCGATGATGTGCAGTGACGAGGTCGGCAGGAAGTGGTGGATGTCGGAGACCCGGCCCGCGAGTGAGTTGTCGATCGGGATCATCGCGAGCTCGGCGTCACCGGCCTGCACGGTCGCGAACACGTCCTCGAAAGATGCACACGGCACCGCCACCCAGTCGGGGTAGTGCTCGCGACACACCATGTGCGAGTTCGCGCCGGGCTCGCCCTGGTAGGCGATCCGCCCGGGTTCGGGGCCATCCGATGTCGTCACCGGGTCATGTTCCCACGCGTACCCTGCGCGCCGTCGCCGCTGCCCACCCGCTGGCGGCCTAGGCTCGGTGACCGTGATCGTCCTCGGTGTCCTCGCGCTGCTGATCTCCCTTGCTGCGTTGGCGATCGCGGTGCTCAGCGCGCGTGCCGTACGTGAGCGACGCCCGACCGATGACGGGTCGGACCTCCCGACCGACGTGCTCGGTCTCCGGCAGGAGGTCGCGGGCCTCCGGCTCGACAGTGCCGACGCCCTGCGGCACCTCTCCGTCGTGCGATATGACGCCTTCACCGACATGGGCGGCAAGCTCTCCTGGTCGGTGGCGCTCCTCGACGACCACGGCAACGGCGTCGTCCTCACCTCGATCCACGGACGCAGCGACGCGCGTACCTATGCCAAATCGATCAGCGATTGGTCGTGCGCGCAACCGCTGTCGCCGGAGGAGCAGGACGCCGTCACGCACGCGCGACCGTGAGGTCTCCGACGCCGTAAGATCCGAGCGGTGAACATGCTGACGCCGGTCGCCATCCGCATCGGGGCGCTCTCGTGGATGCCCAAGCTGCTCCCGCAGATCACCTGGCTCGACAAGACGCTGCAGCGGCTCACGCGTGGTCGCTGGTCGATCCTGCGCATCGCCGGCCTGCCGAACATCCTGCTCACGGTGATCGGCCGCAAGACGGGCATCGCCCGCTCCACGCCGCTGCTGTGTGTTCCATATCTGCGCGGAGTGCTCATCGCCGGCTCCAACTTCGGCGGTGCCAAGCCGCCGGTCTGGGTCGTCAACGTCCGGGCCGCCCCCTCCGTCCGCATGCGGTACGAGGGCGAGACGCTCACCGCGACCGCCCAGGAACTCGCCGGTTCCGACCGACAGGAGGCCTGGGATCACATGCTCAAGACCTGGCCCAACTACGCGAAGTACGCCGAACGCACCGACCGCGTCATCCCCGTCTTCTACCTCGAGCCGGCCGCCTGAGGGGATAGTGCGACACATCTCGTACCAAAACTGTCCGAATTGTCGTACGGGATGTGTCGCACTATCTCAACGCGGGACGCGAACCAGCAGCCGGCCGTGAATGCACTCGGCGCGGATCTCACGGCCGGGGGCGATCAGGTCGCCGTCGAATTCGCGGGGGGTCTCGGTCGCCGTGCGGACCACGACGGTGCGACCGCTCATCCGGGTGATGGTCTCGTCGGTGCGCTTGTTCTTGGTCAGCACGCGCGCGGCGAGCGGCAGCCAGGAGAGGAAGCGACGCGGATAGAGCAGCACGACGTCGAGCTGACCGTCATCGATCGTCGCATCGGGGAGCAGCGGCATCCCTGCCTGCAGATAGCCGACGTTGCCGATCACGATCGTGCGGGCGCGGTGCTTGGTGAACGGACCGTCGTCGATCGACATCTCGACCCGGATCGCCGGGAACATCAGCGCCTTCAGCGCCGACCAGACGTACGCCAGCCAGCCGACCTTGGCCTTGAAGTCCTCGTTGACGCCCTCCATGATCGCCGCGTCGAAGCCCATGCCGGCCATGACCAGGAAGGTGGCGTCCTCCATGTCGTCGCCGCTGACCGCGACCATGTCGATCGCGCGGTCCTGGCCGCTGAGCGCGACGTCGACCGCCGCGCGGAGATACAGCGGGATCTCGAGGTTGCGGGCCAACAGGTTGCCGGTGCCGGCCGGGACGATCCCGACGGGGATCCCGGTGCCGGCGAGCTCCTCGCACACGGCGCGGATGGTGCCGTCGCCCCCGACGGCGACGACCAGGTTGCACCCGCGTACGGCGGCCTCGTGGGCCATGCTGTGGCCGGTGTCCTCGGCGGTGGTCTCCCACCAGTGCACTCCTGAGAAACCCGCGGTCTCGGCCATCGCGCTCACCATCGCGCGGAACTGGCCGACGTCGTCGATCTTGACGGGGTTGAGCACCATGCCGAGGGTGCGATCGCCGGTGCCGAGCACCTCGGGTAGTGGCTCGGTCGTCAGGGCGAGCGGGACCGGCGTCGGGTCGAAGACGACGAGTGCGATCAGGACCAGCGCGCTGCTGAGCAGCCAGCCGGCGAGGACGTCGCTGGCATGGTGCACCCCGAGGAGCAGGCGGTCGGCGCCGACGAGCACCACGAGCAGCACCGCGACCGTGTCGAGGATCCGTCGCAGGTTGCGCCTGCGCACGAGCATCGTGACCAGCACGATCGCGACACCTGCCGCCGCCGCGGTGCCGGCTGCGTGCCCGGACGGGAACGACGGGTTGTGGATCGTCTGGATCGGATCGCTCCACACCGGGCGGTCGCGGTCGACGATGCGCTTGAGGACGTACGTCGCGACGGCGGTCGTGACCATCACCCCGACGGTCCAGTACG
>DASVMH010000007.1:0-7101 GCA_036384455.1 Marmoricola sp.
GACGTCGCCCGCAGCGCCGTGCGCGACGCCTACGTCGCGGCGTACCACCACTGGCGCAAGGTCGGTCGGATGTCCGACCCCGAGTCGTGGGTGCGTCCCCAGGCATGGGGACGCGCACACCGGCGTGCTCGGGTCCGGCCGGGACACCGGGAGAAGGGCCTGAGCCCTGAGCAGGGCCAGGTGCTCGCGGGTCTGGCAGGGCTCACCGACACCCAACGGCGAACCCTCCTGCTCACCCATCTCGCCGCGCTGCCGATGGACGCGATCGGTCGGGAGTTGGGCATCCCGCGCCCCGAGGTCGAGCACCAGTTGCAGCAGGGGACCGTCCAGTTCGCCCTCGCCGTCGACTGCGAATCGACCACCGTCCGACCGCGTTTGGAGTCACTCGCCCCGATCGTGACCTCACCCGGACTGCCGCGCGTCACCACGATCCGGCGCAACGGCGTCCGGCGACGCCGCTGGCACGCGCTCGGCGGGGCCGTCGTGGTCCTCGCGCTCGCGATCGGATCCGGGTGGATCGTGTCCACCCACTCCCCCGCGCTCAGCGCCGGAGCCCGCCGTGCACTCGAGCATCCGGTGACCGCCGGCATGCTCCTCGGCCCGCACGACCTGACCCCGCTGGCGGCCAGCGGTTGGCACACGACCTCGACCAGCGGGAACACCAGCGGCAGCGGCCTGCACTCGCCCTGCCAGGCCCACCGCTTCGCGGACGATCGCGGCCTCGGTGCGTGGGTGCGCACCTTCGCCGGACCGCGCGAACGACAGGTCGTGCAGAGCGTCGAGGTCTCGGCCAGCCCCGGCGCGACCGCCGCGACGTACGACCGCACCGTGCATTGGTACGCCGGCTGCACCCAGGCACAGGCCCATCTCGATGACAGCTACCGCGTCCGAGGGCTCGGCGATGATGCGGTGGCGCTCGACCTCACCGTCCACGGAGGCGACCGTTACCTGATCACGATCGCACGGAGCGGTGAGACGACCCAGACGACCCTGCTGCACACCGCGGTCACCCACGACCGCATCGGCGACGTCACCCGGGTGGCCGCCGCAGCGATGCGCGGCATCTGCCGATCCGGTGCGGTCAGCCACTGTCACGCCGGACCCGTGAGGGCGAAGCACGCGCTGCTCCCCAGCGGCGAGGCTCCCGGCATGCTCGCCACCGTCGACCTTCCGCTGCTGGCCTCGGTGAGCAGCCCCTGGGTCGGCACCGACGCCACCACCGGCACGGACAACCCCGCTGCAACACCCTGTGATCACACCAAGTTCACCGGCAGTGGCCGCACCCCCCAGACGCGCAGTTTCGTGATCCCGGGCGCCTCCTTGCCGACGCAGTTCGGCGTCACCGAGACGTACGCCGCCTTCGCGGACGCCAAGAGCGCGGCTGCGTTCGCAGACGGGATCGGGCACCAGATGCAGACCTGCGAGCATCGCAACCTCGGGAGCACGGTGTCCGATCCGTTCACCGCCACCGGCGTCTCCGGGTGGCGGGTCACCAGCGAGATCGACGCCAAGCGCACCAAGGTGACGTACTGGATGGGGGTGGTCCGGGTGCGCACCCTGGTCGCGCAGGTCGGCTTCACCCCGACCACGAAGGTCGATCTGAGTCGGGCGGAGTTCGACGCATTGGTCGTACGCGCGCGCGATCGGCTGAAAATACTGTCAAGATCGGCGACATGACGACCCGAGCGGACGCACGTGACCGAGATGTGACCGCTCCCAACCGCCGCGATCGATTCGCGCTCCACGACGAGGTCATCTATCTCGACGGCAACTCGCTGGGTCCACCCGTCCACGGGCTGTCCGAACACCTCGCTCGTGTCGTCGACCATGAGTGGGGTGCCGGCCTGATCCGGTCGTGGAATCGACTCCCGGACGGCGGCGGCGACTGGATGGGGCTCCCCCGACGCGTGGCACCGAAGATCGCCCGCCTGATCGGCGCCGAGGACGGCGATGTCCATCTCGGTGACTCGACGACCGTGAACCTGTTCAAGACGATGGTCGCTGCCGCCCGGTCGCGGCCCGATCGACGCGTGCTGGTCGTGGAGCCGAGCACCTTCCCCACGGACGGCTACGTGGCCGCGGGTGTCGCCGACCTGCTCGGTCTGGAGTTGCGCTGGTGCGATCCCGTCGATCCGGTGGCGGCCGTCGGGGACGACACCGCATTGCTGTCGTTGACGCACGTCGACTTCCGCACCGGCGCCATGTACGACATGGCCGCGGTCACTGCCGCGGCCCAGGCGAAGGGCGCGCTGGTCCAGTGGGATCTGTGCCATTCCGTCGGAGCGGTGCCCGTCGACCTCACCGGTTCCGGCGCCGACCTTGCGGTCGGGTGCACCTACAAGTACCTCAACGGCGGACCCGGCTCTCCTGCCTTCGCCTGGGTCGCCCCACGCCACCAGGCCTCGTTGCGCCAGCCGATCACCGGGTGGATGGGGCACGCCGAGCCGTTCGCGATGGCGCGCGACTACGTGCCCGCCGAAGGCGTGGGACAGATGTCCTCCGGCACCCACCCGGTGCTCGCGCTGGCTTCGCTCGACGTCGCTCTCGACGCCCTCGACGGTGTCACCACCGCTGAACTGCGCTCGGCCTCACTGTCCCTCACGGACCTGTTCATCGATCTGCTCGACGAACGACTCGCCGGCGAGGTCGACGTGGTGACGCCGCGGGACCACCCCCGGCGCGGTTCACAGGTCTCCTTCCAACACCCGCACGCCTACGGCATCGTGCAGGCGCTCATCGCACGCGGTGTCATCGGCGACTTCCGCGACAACGGTGCCGAGCCCGGGATCGCCCGTTTCGGTTTCGCGCCGCTCTACATCCGTCACGTCGACGTCTACGACGCGGTCGAACATCTGGTTGCGGTCATCGAGAACGACGAGCATCTCGACCCGGCGTACGCCACGCGCAACCCGGTCACCTGATCCTTGCCCACGCCGATCACCGGGAGGATGATCGGGACAAGACCCCCTCGGAGGCACCCATGTGGTTCTGGATCATCGTGCTCGCGATCATCGTCGTCGTGCTCGTCGCGGCATGGCGTTACGACCGCCGCCGCAAAGCGCCCGCCGGCGGCATCCGCCGACCACGCCCAGATGATGCCGTCAACTTCGCGGAAGCTGACCGTGACATCCGAAACCTCGGCAACACCGGCGGCACGGGGAACCTCTAACCGTCGTCCGCACCGCCCCAAAAACCGCCGAGCCCCGCAGTGCTCAGCCGTTCTTGATTTGGCTGAGCACTGCGGGGCTCACCTCCGGCGGCGGCTCGTTCCTCGCCACCACCTCCGGCTCACTCCTCGCGCTCAGCCGTTCTTGATTTGGCTGGGCACTGCGGGGCTCACCTCCGGCGGCGGCTCGTTCCTCGCCACCACCTCCGGCTCACTCCTCGCGCTCAGCCGTTCAGAATCTCCCGCATCAGCGCTGCGGTCTCCGACGGGGTCTTGCCGACCTTGACGCCAGCGGCCTCGAGGGCCTCCTTCTTGGCCTGCGCGGTGCCCGAGGAGCCCGAGACGATCGCGCCTGCGTGGCCCATCGTCTTGCCCTCGGGAGCGGTGAAGCCGGCGACGTAGCCGACGACCGGCTTGGTCACGTGCTCCTGGATGTAGGCCGCGGCCCGCTCCTCGGCGTCGCCACCGATCTCGCCGATCATCACGATCGCCTTGGTGTCGGGGTCGTTCTCGAACGCCTCGAGCGCGTCGATGTGCGTGGTGCCGATGACCGGGTCGCCGCAGATGCCGATGGCGGTGGTGAAGCCGAAGTCCCGCAGCTCGTACATCATCTGGTAGGTCAGCGTGCCCGACTTCGACACCAGCCCGATCGGGCCCTTGCCGGCGATCGTGTGCGGCGTGATGCCGGCCAACGACTCGCCCGGGGTGATGATGCCGGGGCAGTTCGGCCCGATCATCCGGGTGCTCTTGCCCTGCAGGTAGGACCACACCTCGGCGGTGTCCTGGACCGGCACACCCTCGGTGATGACGACCATCAGACCGATGCCGGCGTCGATGGCCTCGATGCAGGCGTCCTTGGTGAAGGCCGGCGGCACGAACAGCACCGAGACGTCGGCACCGGTGGCCTCCATGGCCTCCTTGACGGTGCCGAAGACCGGCAGCTCCTTGCCGTCGAGCTCGACGGTGGTGCCGGCCTTGCGGGCGTTGACGCCACCGACGATGTTGGAGCCGGCCTGGAGCATCAGGGTGGTATGCTTGGAGCCCATCCCACCGGTGATGCCCTGGACGATGATCTTCGAGTCCTTGTTCAGGTAGATCGACATGTTGTGTTCCTTCTCCTTCTCTCTACCTGATCAGCTGTTCGCCAGTTCGGCGGCCTTGTCGGCCGCGCCGTCCATCGTGCCGACCTGCGTCACCAACGGGTGGTTGAGCTCGTCGAGGATGGCCCGGCCGGCATCGACGTTGTTGCCGTCGAGGCGTACGACCAGCGGCTTGGTGGCCTTGTCGCCGAGCAGTTCGAGGGCGCCCTTGATGCCGTTGGCGACCTCGTCACACGCGGTGATGCCGCCGAAGACGTTGACGAACACGCTCTTGACCTGCGGGTCGTTGAGGATGACGTCGAGGCCGTTGGCCATCACGGTCGCGTTCGCGCCGCCGCCGATGTCGAGGAAGTTGGCCGGCTTGACGCCGCCGTGGTTCTCCCCGGCGTACGCGACGACGTCGAGGGTCGACATGACCAGACCCGCGCCGTTGCCGATGATGCCGACCTCGCCGTCGAGCTTGACGTAGTTGAGGCCGAGGTCCTTGGCCTTCGCCTCGAGCGGATCCGCCTCTTCCCGGATCACGAACTGCTCGTGGTCGGGGTGACGCACCTCGGAGGCGTTGTCGTCGAGCGACACCTTGCCGTCCAGCGCCTCGAGCTTGTCGCCCGCGAGCCGCGCGAGCGGGTTGACCTCGACGAGGGTGGCGTCCTCCTCGACGAAGACCTTGTAGAGCGACTGGATCATCGCCACGGCCTGCTCGAAGACCGGCTCGGGGAAGGCCGCCTCGGTGGCGATCTCGCGGGCCTTCGCCTCGTCGACACCGGCACCCGGGTCGACCGGGATCTGCTTGACGGCACCGGGGTTGGTCTTCGCGACCTCCTCGATCTCGACACCGCCCTCGACAGAGGCGATGCAGAGGTAACGCCGGTTGGAGCGGTCGAGCAGGAAGGAGAAGTAGTACTCCTCCTCCGGGGGCGTGGCCGGCGTGACCAGCACGCGGTTCACGGTGAGGCCCTTGATCTGCATGCCGAGGATGTTCGAGGCGTACTCGTACGCCTCGTCAGGGGTCTTGGCGAGCTTCACGCCGCCGGCCTTGCCGCGGCCGCCCGCCTTCACCTGCGCCTTGACCACGGTGACGCCGCCGATCTTCTCGGCGGCCGCCTTCGCGGCCTCGGCGGTCTCGACGACCTCACCCAAGGTGGTGGTCACACCATGCTTGGCGAAGAGCTCCTTCGCCTGGTACTCCATCAGGTCCACGGTTCACCCGTTCCCACTCGTGAGGCCGTGGGCAACCGTTTCGGTGCGGCCCGACCTCGTCTGATGTCCGAGGGGCACGCCTCTACCTGAGCGCGACGCCCCGCACGACAGTAGCCCTCACGGGCCGCCCGCTGCCATCGGGGGTCTCATCGCGTTCGTCACACTCGAGGGCGGACCCGGATCCTCAGACGGCGGCGTTCTGCTCGTAGCCGGCAACCCAGTCGGTGATCTCCGACGTCGTCGCTCCGGGGGTGAACACCTTGGCCACCCCGATCCGCGCGAGCTCGGGCATGTCCTCCTCGGGGATGATGCCGCCGCCGAAGACTCCGATGTCCGCGGCGCCGCGCTCGGCCAGTAGTTCGACCAGCCGGGCGAAGAGCGTCATGTGTGCGCCGGAGAGCACAGAGAGCCCGACGAGGTCGGCGTCCTCCTGGATCGCGGTCTCGACGATCTGTTCCGCGGTCTGGTGCAGACCGGTGTAGATGACCTCGTGCCCGGCGTCACGCAGGGCGCGGGCGACCACCTTCGCCCCCCGGTCGTGGCCGTCGAGTCCCGGTTTGGCCACCACGATGCGCAGCATGGTGCGAGCCTATCCGGCCGGGGTCGCGGCCTGCCATCGCGAGCGTCGTACTGTCGGATTCGTACAATTTTCACGTTTGATTTCCCGAGCCGTTGCCATTCCGTTATGGTTAGCGCGGCCCCGAAGGGGCTCGCCCGCCAAGCCCCCGTTTCGACACCCAAGGACCCATGGGTAATCACCGCGCTGAGACACGCACCCGTCGTGCCGCGCCCGCAACGACGCCCAAGGGCGGCGGCGGGCGCCGCAAGGCGACCCGTGCGGACCGGCTGCGGACGAGCCGGCGGACCAGTCATCTCCCGGGTGCACCCGCCCTGATCGGGGCGACGGCGATCCTGGTGGCCGGAGCCGGGGTTGTCGGTTTGCACCATGGTCACCTCGGTGACGACGCCACCATGCATCTGTCGGCCGGCAGCGCCAACGGCACCGACGCGATCGGGTTCTCGACGAGTTCCCGCTCGCGCGCGATCAGCCGTGACTCCGAGCGCCAGGCTCTCAAGGACAAGGCAACGAGCTCGCTGGAGGCCGAGGCGGAGGCCGCCAGCGTGCAGCGCAACGCGGCACTGTCATCGCTCGCGCACTCCGCTGAGAAGCGCGCCGACCAGATCGCCAAGAACCTCTGGGTGCTGCCCACCGTCGGCTACCACCTGACCGGGCGTTTCGGGCAGGTCAGCGGCCTGTGGGCGAGCTTCCACACCGGCCTCGACTTCGCCGCGCCGACCGGCACCCCGATCTTCGCGATCGCCGACGGTGTGATCACCTCCACGGGCTGGGACGGCCCGTACGGCAACAAGACCGTGGAGACGCTCACCGACGGCACCGAGATCTGGTACGCCCACCAGTCCGCGTTCAAGGTGCACCCCGGCGAGACGGTCAGCCAGGGCGAGACCATCGGCTTGATCGGGGCCACCGGCAACACCACCGGCCCGCACGTCCACATCGAGGTCCGCCCCGGCGGCGGCGACCCGGTCGACACGTACCCCGAGTTCGTCCTGCACGGAGTCACGCCGTAACCACCGGTGGTTGAGGTGCGAGCGCCAGCGAGCCCTTCCAGGCTC
>DASVMH010000008.1:0-3779 GCA_036384455.1 Marmoricola sp.
TCTCCCCAGGTCGAGCCGTTCCACACGTGGGCGTACTTCCCGGCCACGGTCAAGACGCATCTGGTCGTGGATGCGCACGAAATGGCGCCGTCGCCGCCGGCGGAGATCGACGACGGCAACTCCTGCGCATCCACCCACGACGACCCGTTGAACCTGACCGTCCAATAGTTCCCGCTGCCCACCAGCATGCAGAAGGTGCGGTTGACGCAACTGAGCCGTTGTGGCCCTGAACCGCCCGTCGCTCCGACCCGCGCGGGCGCGCTCCAGGCCGAGCCGTCGAACGCGCTGTAGTGCTCATCGGACTCCGAGTCGCTCCAGACGGCCACGCAGAAGGTCTTCGAACTGCACGAGATCGCACCGTTGAAGGCGTGGTCCGCGAGGACGTTGACCGGCGCCGACCAGCCCGCGGACGTGCGGGTGACGACATTCCCGTAGGCGTCCACGGCTGCGCAGAACGAGGGCGTGGGGCAGGACACCGAGACCAGGCTGGTCTGCGCTCGGTCCACGACCTCGGGTGCCTGCCATCTCAGCGGTGTGGTGACGGGCATCGTCGGCGCCAGTGCGATCGTCGGTGAGACTGCCGCTGTGTAGTAGTGTCGCGCGCTCACGACGACCCGGTATCGGGTGGTGCCGTTGTCAGACGGCGCAACCGTCGTGGTGAATCGCCCGTGCGGGCCGGGTGAGACGGGCCCGACCCTCGACCATCGGGTCGCGGTGCCCGCGCGCTGCTGCAGGGTGACCGTCGCTCGCGGTCCCCAGGGCCGGACGGTCCCGGAGAGGGTGTCGGTGGTGTGTGCGAGGGGCGCCGGGCCGACCGCTGTGAGCGAGACGGTCGTGGTCGTTCGCACGACCACCTTGCGTACCTTCGATGTCACGCGGCGATGTTTCGACCGCTTGGGCGCGAACGCCCGATAGCGGAAGGTGCCGTGGTGAGAGGGCACGCGGATCGTGCGTGTGTACGTCCCTTTGCGGTTCCTGGTACGCGTGCGCGCGACTCGGACCCACGACGACCCGGCCCTGCGCTTGAGGATGATCCTGCTCCCGGCCGGGCTGTGCGTCAGCACCCCGTGCACGGTGATCCGCGCTCCCGCGGTCGCCGATCTCGGTGCGGTGAGCGAGATCTTCCGTGCGGCCGTGGCGGACGACGGGCTCGAGACGAGGACCGGTCCGGTGAGCAGCGCCACGAGCAGGCCGAGCGCAGTCGGCGCTCGCAACGCTCTGCTCCGAAGTCTCATGGCACCTGGTTCCGGTGGACAACCGGAACAGCTTCTCACAGAGTCGTCGCCTGGACAGGAGCTCGATAGCTCTGTTCGTCCCTGGGGGTGCCCGGGTCAGCTCCTGGGGTTGCGGAATCTCGGGTCCGACTCCCACCAGGGTCGCTCGAGCGGCGGCGGTTGGGCGACCCCGGGTGCGGTCCGCGTGGGTCGCTCCGCCTCGAGCTCGGCGTCCACGACGGTCGCATGGCGGATGTCGTTGCGCGCCCACCCGAAGAAGATCATCAGGATCATCGGGATGCCGACGACCTCGGCGACCGAGAGCATCAGGCCGCCACCGAGATGCGTGTCGTGGAGCGGGTTCGGTCCCCAACCCCGGTCGAGGGACGCGTAATACCCGTGCCCGAGGGGGGAGCCGGCGGTGAGCGCGCAGATCCCGGGCACGGCGTCGAGCAGACCGTCGACGCAGGCGACCACCATCTTCATGGGGTCGGTGCACCACGCGGGCAGCACCTCGTCGGCGCCGAGAAGGGGGAGGACGGCCAGCAGCCCCACGACCAACAGATGGAGATAGAGCACGTCCATCACCCAGGTGTGCGTGAGCGCCGCGTGGAGATAGCGGGAGAACAACACCGCCATCAGGCTGGCCAGCACGAGCAGTGGCCCGACGAACGGGTAGGTGAGCACGCGCAACACGCGGCCGAACACGTTGGGTGACCCGTCCGCCCGAGGGGAGCGGCTCGCGCGGACCAGCCCGATCGGGTCGCCTGCGGCGAGTGCGACCGGGACGATCGAGACGAGCAGGGTGACCTGGACGCCGAACGCCCAGAACAGGGTGCGGTTGTAGACCCCGAGGACGCCGTCCACGACCCATGCCAGCGAGCCGAGGCCGACGATGATGAAGAGCACGGTGCGCCACCACGGCCAGGACCCGCCGCTGCCTCGGACGCGCCGGACGCCGATGAGGTACGCGAGGGCCGCCGCGCACATGAGCGCCACGGCAGGAAGATCGAAGGTCCAACTGGTGATGATGTCGCCAGTGCGGATCGGTGCCACGACGGCCCATTCTTCCACGGCGGTCGGGTCAGATCGTGTGCACGTATCCGAAGAACTCGTGGTCGGCGTTGTAGCCGCCGTGTCCGCCGGCGACCTCGGCGAAGTCGGCGACGAACTCGATGCCGGCCAGCCATTTCACCTGTTTGAAGCCCTGCTGCACCTCGTTGCGCAGCCGCAGCGGCGCCCCGTGGCCGTACGACAACGGCTCGCCGTTCATGTCGTAGGCCAGCATCGTCAGGTGGTAGCGCATCTGCTCGATCGGGTGCACGTCGTAGTAGAGACCGCCGTCCGGCCCGTCGCCGAGCGAGTAGAACACCACCCAGCGCGCATCCGGGTGCGGCCGCACGAGGTCGAGGATCGTCGTCATCGACACCCCGCCCCACTTCGCGACCCCGGACCAGCCCTGGATGCAGAAGTGCTGGGTGATCTGCTCGTGGCGCGGGAGGGCGCGCAACTCGTCGAGGTTCAGTTCGACGGGGTTGTCCACGAGCCCGTGCACCTTGAGCCGCCAGGACGCGAACCCTTCGTCGAAGAGGCGTTGGTACGCCTCGGTGCGGGGGAACGCGCCGTTGTGCCAGAAGTACGGGGAGATGTCGTCCTCGGCGTACTCGCCCGGCGTCGCGTCGACGTGCTGGAACAGCCGCTGCATCGGGCCGACGAGTGCGAAGCCGACGCGCTGGATCGTGCGGGGGTGTCTCAGTGTGAACGGTGTCGCCGCGACCCAGGCGGCGACGACCACGACGGCCACGATCGCGAACACGATCAGTCCGATCCACGACGTGTCGTCGCGTGCGGCGTAGATGTGGTTGAGGTTGCGGCGCGCGCCCGTGGCGAACACGAGCGTGACGTGGATGAGGATGAAGAAGCAGAACCACACCATCGTCAGGAAGTGCAGCGACCGCGCGACCTGGATGCTGAGCACCTTCGAGAGCGGCTTGATCCGGGTGGACAACGCCGGCGACATCCCCAGCCCCGTCAGGATCGCGAGCGGCGCGGCGATGAAGACGGTGATGAAGTACGCGAGCTGCTGCAGTGAGTTGTACGCCGTCCAGCCGTTGTCGAGGGGCCAGTCGAGCGACAGGTACTGGATCAGCACGGAGACGGCGTTGGGGAAGACCTCCCAGCTCGTGGGCACGATCCGGCGCCACTCGCCGGTCGCGAAGAGGAGCACGTAGAAGATCGCGCCGTTGAGCATCCAGAGCATGTCCAGGCCGAGGTGCCACCAGCGGGCCAGCCCGATCGAGTGCCGCAGGCCGGGGAGGCCGAAGTGCTTCGGGAGGCTGACGGAGTCCTGCTTCGCCGTCCACAGCGGGTCCTCGGGCACCGGGCGCTGGAAGCGGAACCAGTCGCTGCCCGGGGTCGAGTGCCGGTTCCAGTAGAGCCGCGCGTGGTCGGCGAGCACCTGGATGCCCGACCGGATGATGAACAGCATGAAGACGAGGTTCACGAAGTGCTGCACGTCGACCCACCACGGCAGGCCGTTCCTCGGCTCGCCGGTGGCGGGGAGCG
>DASVMH010000009.1:0-4373 GCA_036384455.1 Marmoricola sp.
CTACCTCAACGCTCTCGACTACGCCAAGGAGCGGGTGCAGGGCGCCGACCTCACCGAGTCGGCCAACAAGACCGCGCCGCGTGTCACCATCACGCACCACCCCGACGTACGCCGCTCGCTGATGACCCAGAAGGCCTACGCCGAGGGTCTGCGCGCGCTGTACCTGTTCACGGCGACCTACCAGGACTCGGCCGTCGCCGAGGCGCTGCACGGTGTGGACGCCGAGCTGGCCGTCAAGGTCAACGACCTGATGCTGCCGGTCGTCAAGGGTGTGGGCTCGGAGCAGGCATATGCCAAGCTCACCGAGAGCCTGCAGACCTTCGGTGGCTCCGGCTTCCTGCAGGACTACCCGATCGAGCAGTACGTCCGCGACGCCAAGATCTACACCCTCTATGAGGGCACCACGGCGATCCAGGGCCAGGACTTCTTCTTCCGCAAGATCGTCAAGGACCAGGCCCAGGCGCTGGGCCACATCGCCGGCGAGATCCAGTCCTTCATCGATGACGAGACCGGCGACGCCCGCCTCAAGGTCGAGCGCGAGCTGCTCGCGAAGGCCCTCGAGGACGGCCAGGCGCTGGTCGGCTACCTCATCAACACCTTGATGAGCGCCGACGAGTCCGCCGAGGGTGGGGACATCCGCAACATTTACAAGGTCGGCCTCAACACCAGCCGCCTGCTGATGGTGCTCGGCGACGTCGTCTGTGGCTGGCTGCTGCTCCGCGGTGCCGAGGTCGCCCTCGGCAAGCTCGCCGGTGAGGTCGGCGACGAGGACAAGGTGTTCTACGAGGGCAAGGTCGCGGCCGCGCAGTTCTTCGCGCGCAACACCCTGCCGAAGCTGACCGCCGAGGTCGCCATCGCCGAGGCCACCGACCTCTCCCTGATGGACCTCGACGAAGCGTCCTTCTGATCGAACGCCCTGACCCCCGCGAGGCCCCGGGCCTCGCGGGGGTCAGTTGTATCCGACATCGACCGCTCGCGATACCCACTCGGACGCACTACGATCGTCCGATTCCAACGGCTGGATGAAGGGTGCGGTCATGGCTGGTGGATCACTGTGGCTCGCGGCTGCGCTGACGGCGACAACTCTCGGACTCCCCGTGGCGGCGCAGGCCGCGACCGTGCAGGCACGGCTGACATGTGATGGTCAGGTGGCCACGATCGTCGGCGGTCACAAGCAGGGCGTGCTCACCGGGACTGCGGGCGACGACGTCATCGTGTCGAACGGTGCGTCCCGGGTCGACGCGGGGGACGGGGACGACCTGATCTGCGCCACCCGCGATACCAACGTCGTCGACGCCGGTGCCGGTGACGACACCGTTGACGCCCGCAGATCCGAACGAGGAGTCGCCGCCATTCTCGGCGCCGGACGCGACACCTTCCGCGGCAGCGCGCACGGGGATCGCGTCACCGCCGGCACCGGCTATGCCGATGACGAGGACAGCGCCCACGACGTGATCCGGACCGCGGGCGGACCGGACACCGTCTACAGCGGGGCGCCGAACGACCCCGGCGCGCCCAACAACGACACGATCCGGCTCGGCAGCGGCCACGACCATCTCAAGCTCGCCGGCGACGCCGCACATGCGCACATCGACCTCGGCGCCGGTCACAACCACCTCTCACTTCGCGTCTGCTGCGAGGGCAAGCGTGTCTTGATCGACACCGCCGCCGGCACCATTGCTGCCGGCAACGACCTTGTCGCGTCGTACCGCGGCGAGGCACGCACCATCACGCTCGGCATCGACGCTGCGGCGACGCCGGGCCTGACGACCGGGCTGACCTTCCGCGGCAGCCCGCGCGCCGAGGTGCTCGAGACGGTGTACGACGACGAGCCGGACCTGCTGCACGCGTCGATCTCGATGCGCGGCGGCGCGGACGTGCTCCGACTCCACGACGACGACCTCCGCGGATCGTTCAGGGGCGGCCACGGCCGCGACCGGCTGGAGGCCACCAGCCCGGCCGCCGACACCATCGTCGCGATGGACTCCGCGATGACCGAGGACGGGATCCGTACGGCGACCCTTCGCGGCCTCGAGGACCTCCTGCTCGAGGTCCCGGACGGCGCGAACGCGCGGGTCTCGGGCACAGCCGGCGCAAACCTGATCAGTGTGTCCGGACACCTCGCGCACGTCGTCCTCCGCGGTCTGGCCGGCGACGACGAGCTCAGCGCCGGCACCCCGACCGCAGCGTCCACCCTCTACGGCGGCAAGGGTGCCGACGTCCTCTACGGCGGCAACTCCGACGACGTCCTGCGGGGAGGACCGGGCAACGACGTGCTCTTCGGCCGGCCCGGCAAGGACCGCGGATTCGGCGGGCCCGGTCACGATCGCTGCCATACCGAGGTGAAGGTCAGCTGCTGAGCCCGCCCGCGGTCACCGGTTGCAGCGCCGGACGCTTCGCCCTCGGTGCGTCGACGGTCTCCGCGGCCGGGGACGCCCGACCGGCGCGGAGTTGCCCCGCCAGCCACGGCGTCATGTAGCCGCCGACCCAGCCGAGGTCGCGGACGAGCCCACGGACTCGGCCGGGGATGTACGCCGGGTCGGGCGTGGCCCAGTCAGGGTCGGCGTCGGGGACGCCGAGCAACTCAGCCATCCCCTCGGCGATCCGGGTGTGACCGAAGGTGCTGCCGTGGATGCGGTCGTGGCTCCACACCCGGGTGTCGCCACACATCTCGAGCGGGAAGATGTCGAGCATCGGGGCGTCGTACCTCGCGGCGATGTCACCGACGGCCGCGTTGAGGCGCCGCTCACGCGGCCGCAGCCAGCTCATCAGCGGGATCATCCGGCCGATGTCGGGGAAGGTCATCAGGGCGACCGTGCAGCCGGTCGCGCGCAGGGCGGCGACCGTCTCCTCGATACACACCGCCACCGCATCGATGTCACAGTCGTGACGGAGCACGTCGTTCATGCCGACCGCGACCGTGGCCAGGTCGGGCGCGAGCGCGAGGGCCGCGGGCAGCTGCACGTCGCGTACGTGAGCGGCGCGGCAGCGACGTACGGCGAGGTTCGCGTACGTCAGGCCCGGGCTCGTCGTGGCCGCCAGCCGCTGCGCGAGCCGGTCCGCCCAGCCGACCGGTACGCCGGACGCGTCGAGGTCGTTGAGGCCCTCCGTCTGGCTGTCGCCGAGCGCGACGAACCGGAGGTAACCCACGCCCTCATCCTCCCAAACGCGTCGGTCGAGTGCGCTGGGGGTCGCCAGGGCAGCCCTCAGCGCACTCGACCCCAATAGGGTGCGACCCATGAGCGATCAGGAGCGGCTGGCCCGATACGTCGAGATCTGGAAGCAGGCGTGCGCCGACTTCGTCGCGCTGACCCGCACCCTCACTCCGGAGGAGGAGCACGTCGCCACCGACCTCGAGGGCTGGGACGTGCACGACAACGTCGCCCACACCGCACATCTCGAGGCGGTGCTGGCCGGCGCCCCGGAGGAGACGATCGAGGTCGCGCCCGCCCCACACATCAAGGGCATCACGAGCTATTACACCGAGCAGGGTGTGCTCGCCCGCCGCGACCGCACGCTCGCCGAGTTGGCCGACGAGATCGAGGACGCCGTCGAGCGGCGCCACGCCACGCTCCTCGCCGATCCCCCGACCGACGGCTCCGTGGCCGCGCCGAAGACCCCGGGCGGCGTCCCGTGGACCCTCGACACGCTTCTCGGCAACCGTCCGGTCGACGTATGGATGCACGAGCAGGACATCCGCCGCGCGATCGGCCGCCCCGGCGGCTACGACTCTCCCGCCGCCGCGTTCACCCTCGGTCGCTTCGCGTCGGGCTTCCCCGTCGTGCTCGGCAAGAAGGTCGCGCCTCCGGCGGGCACCACCGTGGTGGTCGACGTGCCCGAGGCGGACGTACGCGCCGCAGCGGTCATCGGCGACGACGGCCGTGCAGCCAAGACGAGCGGGGACGACGCGGACGCGACCATCACCCTCACCCCCGAGGCGTACGCCATCCTCGCCGGCGGGCGACGTCCGGCCGACACGGTCGACGCACAGATCGCGGGCGACGAGGCCCTGGCCCGCCAGGTGCTCGCGGCCCTCGCGGTGACCCCATGAGCCGGGCGCTCGGCTGGACCACCGCGGAGATGCCCGACCTGACCGACAAGCGGTTCCTCGTCACGGGAGTCACCAGCGGGCTGGGCACCGACATCGCCCGCGAACTCGCCGCGCAGGGCGCCGAGGTCGTGCTCGCCGCCCGGTCCGCGAGCAAGCTCGAGGCGACCGTCGCGGACATCGAACAACGCGTACGAGACCCCAAGCTTGCACCGCTCGTCGTCGACCTCGCCGACCTCTCATCCGTACGCCACGCAGCCGCCGAGGCCGCGCGGTTCGGCCCGATCGACGTCCTGATCAACAACGCGGGAGTGATGGCCACCCC
>DASVMH010000010.1:0-12147 GCA_036384455.1 Marmoricola sp.
ACCACCATGCTGCTGGACCGGCTCGACCGAGAACTGCGACAGGCTCACGATCTCTCACTTCCCGAGTACGAGATCCTGGTGCGCCTCTCCGAGTCGCCGGATCGCACGCTCCGGATGGCGGCGCTGGCAGACGCGATGGCGTACTCCCGCAGCCGGATCACGCACACAGTCGCCCGGCTGGAACGGGCTGGTCTCATCTCCCGCGGGGAAGATCCGACCGACCGTCGCGGCGTGACCGCGCACCTGACCGACGTCGGATTCGACAAGCTCGCCGCGGCAGCACACACCCACGTCACCGGCGTACGAGAACACCTCGTCGACCTGGCCTCCGACGCCGACTTCGCAGCGATCGGGCGCGCATTCGACGCCGTGACCGATCACCTCATCACTGAGCACGGTCCCGCCGCGGACATCAGGGGTTGCTGAGCTGAGCGGCAGCAACCACCCGCAACTCGACACGATTCACGCGCAACTCGATGCGATTCAGGCGCAACTCGACTAGTCGCGGGTGAGGCGGCGGTGGGTGACCCGGTGCGGGCGAGCGGCGTCGGCGCCGAGTCGCTCGACCTTGTTCTGCTCGTAGGACGCGAAGTTGCCCTCGAACCAGAACCAGTTGCCGGGCTCCTCGTCGGTGCCCTCCCACGCGAGGATGTGGGTGGCGGTGCGGTCGAGGAACCAACGGTCGTGGGACGTGATCACCGCACAGCCGGGGAAGTCCAGCAGCGCGTCCTCCAACGACGAGAGGGTCTCGACGTCGAGGTCGTTGGTCGGCTCGTCGAGGAGCAGCAGGTTGCCGCCCATCTTGAGCGTCAGCGCGAGGTTGATCCGGTTGCGCTCGCCACCCGACAAGACGCCCGCCTTCTTCTGCTGGTCCGGACCCTTGAACCCGAACGACGCGACGTACGCCCGGGAGTTCATCTCGAAGTTGGCGACCTTGATGAAGTCGAGTCCGTCGGAGACGACCTCCCAGACGTTCTTGTTGGGGTCGATGCCGCCGCGGCTCTGGTCGACGTAGGAGATCTTGACCGTCTTTCCGACGGTGAGCGAGCCCGCGTCGGGCTGCTCCTCCCCCACGATCATCCGGAACAAGGTGGTCTTGCCGACGCCGTTGGGCCCGATCACGCCGACGATGCCGGCGCGGGGAAGCTTGAACGAGAGGTCGTCGATCAGCACCCGGCCGTCGAAGCCTTTCCCGAGCCGCTCCGCCTCGAGGACCACGTCACCCAGTCGCGGGCCGGGCGGGATGTTGATGTCCGCGGTGTCGATCTTGCGCGCGCGATCGGCCTCCGCGGCCAACTCCTCGTAACGCGCCAGCCGCGACTTGCTCTTGGTCTGGCGCGCCTTCGCGTTGGAGCGCACCCACTCCAACTCCTTCTCAAGCATCTTGGCGCGCTTGGCGTCCTTCTGCCCCTCGATCTTGAGGCGTTCCTTCTTCGTCTCGAGGTAGGTCGAGTAGTTGCCTTCGTACGGGTGCGCCTTGCCGCGGTCGAGCTCGAGGATCCAATTCGCCACGTTGTCGAGGAAGTAGCGGTCGTGGGTCACGGCGAGGACCGCGCCGGGGTAGGACGCGAGGTGGCCCTCGAGCCACTGCACCGACTCGGCGTCGAGGTGGTTGGTGGGCTCGTCGAGCAGCAGCAGATCGGGCTGCTGCAGCAGCAGCTTGCACAGGGCTACCCGACGGCGCTCACCTCCGGAGAGGTTGTCGACGATCGCGTCCGAGGGCGGACAACGCAGCGCGTCCATCGCCTGCTCGAGGCGGCTGTCGACATCCCATGCGTTGGTGTTGTCGAGGAACGTCTGCAACTCCCCGGTCTCGGCCATCAGGGCGTCCTGATCGGCGTCCGGTTCGGCCATCTCCATATAGGCGTCTTCGAGACGCTTCATCTTGGACTTGATGTCGCCGACGGCTTCCTCGACGTTCTCCAGGACCGTCCTGCCCTCGGTCAAGGGCGGCTCTTGTTGCAGCATCCCGACGGTGGCCCCGGGGTCGAGGATGGCATCGCCGTTGTTGGCCTGCTCGAGTCCGGCCATGATCTTGAGAAGTGTCGACTTGCCGGTGCCGTTGGGGCCGACGACGCCGATCTTGGCGCCGTGCAGGAACGACAGGGTGACGTTGTCCAGCACCACCTTGTCACCGTGGGCCTTGCGGACGTTGCGGAGCGTGAAGACGTAGTCAGCCATAGGACGCAAGCCTACGGTCGGCGCCGCAGTGGTCAGGCCGCGGCCCCGGCACCGGTGGGGGCCTGCTGCACCGAGACGTCATCGGACGGGGCCGACGGTGCGGCCGGTTGGGTGCCGTCCTCGACCGCGGGAGCCTCCACCTCGTCGGCGGCGTCGAATTTCGGGTTGCGGGCGAACCGGGACAGCCCCATCGTCAGGTCGTGCCCGACGAACGTCGCCTCCACCTCCAAGGAGACGACCTCCTTGCCGGCCTCGGTGGTCCACGGCCTGGTCGTCAGCCGACCGTGCAGCACGACCGGATCGCCCGTGCGAAGCGATGCGGCACAGTTGCGCGCGAGCTGACGCCACGCGGTCACGGAATACCACTGGGTGTCGCCGTCGACCCACTGCTCGAGCTTGCGGTCATAGCGCCTGGGCGTCGTCGCCATCCGGAATCCGGCGACCGGCACGCCACCGGCCTCGCGCAGGCTCACGGTGGTCCCGATCCAGCCGGTCAGGGTGACCTGGGTGTCGTTCATCTCGTCCTCCTCTGCGGCGCCGGTGCCTCCGGCGCGGTGAGGCATCGAGTGGGCCAGATCGCGTTCGGTCACGACCACCCGGATCCGTCGCCCTGTGGAAAACGTCGGCACAGATCACCCTGTGGACGCAGAACGGTCGCTCGGAGGTCGGTTCAGTCGCGGGTGGCGGCCGTCAGGCCATCGCGTACGCGCGCGTAGACGTCCAGCTCCGCGGCGATCGGCTGCACGACCAACTCGTCGGTGACCTCGGAGACCGCCTCGCGCAGCCGACGCTGCGCCTTCGCCGCTCGCGATCCGGCGCCGATGCCGATCAGTGCCCGGGACGCCAACGCGAGCAACAGACCGACGACGACTCCGCCGACGAGCATGATCGCGGGGACCGAGACCCCGGCCACCGACGGCGGCTCGGGTTGGCTGACCTTGAGCAGGCCCATGACGGCCAGCGCGCCCAACCAGATCGCACCCGCGACCGCCACGAGCAGCAACAGCCATTGCAGGACGCGTACCACGCGGCACCACAGCGGTAGTCGCGCGACGCCCAACTCGGTCTCGCCCACGGCGCGATCGAGACGGTCGTTGAGCACGTCGACCCGGCTCACCGAGGCCCGGCGGATCGCGCTCGCCCACGGCCGGGTGAGGTCACCGCTCACCGAGTCGGCGAGCTCGCGGACCCGTCCGTCAACGCGGGCGAGATGGATGCCGTCAGGTCTCGGCAGGGAGGTTCGGGCCGCGGCGATCGCGTCACCAGTCTCCTTGCCGAGGTCGAGGTGGAGTCGTTTGAGGGGGTCGGGGCGGAGCTTCGACACCCACGAGGTCACCGGCCACCCCGTGGCCCGCCGCGCGCGACGCACCGACGCCGTCCGCACGGCGTCGACGACGATCGGGACGCCGGCCGCGTCGCCGACCGCCTCGACCAGACGATCGCGCTCCGCACGTCCGAACTGCGGCACCGGGGCGGTCCCGCTCGCCGCCGTCAGATCCGCGGCCGCCGTGGATACGTCGGTCGCGATCCGCATGCGGCTCGCTGCCTTGTCCTTGACGCGCGCGACCAGTCGACGGCGCAGCTCGTCGATGCCCTCCCCGGTCACCGCGGAGATCGGCAGCGCCGGCACCTCGCCCAGCCCGTCGGCGGCAAGCAGCCGGCGCACGTCGGCCATCAGTGATTCGCGCCGGTCCGGGTCGACCTCGTCGATGTGGTTGACCACGACGAGCATCACGTCGCTGTGCGCGGACAGCGGTCGCAGGAACCGGTCGTGGATCGCCGCGTCGGCGTACTTCTGCGGGTCGAGGACCCAGACCAGGAGATCGGCGAGCTCGACCAGCCGGTCGACCTCGAGGTGATGACTCAGCTCGGTCGAGTCGTGGTCGGGCAGGTCCAACAGCACCAGACCGGCCAGGTCCTTCTCCTTCGCACTCTGCCCGCTGAGGTCGAGCATCGAGTCGCGCATCACCTGGTGCCGGATCGGGATGCCGAGCCACTCGAGGAGGTCGCCGGCACCGAGCGCACCCCACACGCACGCGGTCGCCCACGACGTCGTGGGACGACGCACCCCCACCGCAGCGAGGTCGAGCTCGGTGAGGGCGTTGAACGTCGAGGACTTGCCTGATCCCGTGGCACCCGCGAGGGCGACCACGGTGTGGTCCGCGGACAGCCGCAACCGGCCCTGGGCACGCTCGACCACCACCCGTGCCCGATCGAGATCCTCGTCGGGCAGCCGACCTCGGCCCGCCTCGACCGCATCGGCGAGACCGCTCAAGCGTGCGTCGAGGTCCGAGCCGCGGCCCAGCAGTCGGCGTGCGCCCTCGAGCAGCGCGCTCACCGCGTCCCCCTCGACATGTTCGCCCTCTCAGTGCGGAATCGGTGGAGTCGACGGCTCACAACGCCCCCTCCCGGGAGTAGCGCAGGTCGTCGACGGTGCGAGCAAGGGTACGCAGGCCGTCGGCCGTCGTCTCCGAGCCCGCCGTACGGTCGAGCAGGTCGAGGTAGCGACGCCTCTCGGCATCGAGGAGCACCGACACCCGCCGACGGAGGTCCTTGCGGGCGTTGGTGGCGAGCCGGCGCACGGCCTGATCGCCGAAGACCGCTTCAAGGAGCTTCTGGCCGACCACCGCGCTGCCGCCGGCGATGCCGACCTCTGCTCCGGTCACGCCACCGGTCGAGGCGAACACCACCACCATCAGTGCGACGGCCAGACCGTTGACGCCATAGGCCAGGAAGCGCGCGCTCGTCCGCTTGTCGGCGCCCTCGGTGCGGACCATGTCGAGGACCGCGAGCTGCCAGTCACGCACCATCTGGTCCGCGGACGACCTGATCCCGCGTGAGGCGCGCGAGAGATCCTCCGGCGCGACCTCGAGCAGGGTGCGTCCGGTGGGGGTCGCCCGCCAGGAGGCCTCCGCGCGCTCGGCGGCGGCCTCCGCATGCTCCACGACGAGGATCTGCAGACCGGACTCGACGGCCACGGAGACCTGCGTCGCCGACGAGGCCTGGCCCTTGAGGGCGCGACCGACCCGGTCCCGCGCCCAACTGACCTTCGACTCCAGGGTCTTGAGCAGCTCGCCGGTGCCGACGAACTCCTGCCAGCGCGACAACACCTCACCCCGCAACAAGGTGCCGTCGGCACAGGTCTGGTCGACTCCGTCGAGGGCGTAGTCGTACGCCTTCTCGACGTCATCGCGCAAGGAACCGACCGCTCGCTGCTGGACGTCGAGCGCATCGGCGACGTCATAGGTACGCCTCGCGATCGTCCGGATCGCCCCACCGAGCGTCTGGCGCACGATCGCGCTCCGGGCATCGGTGTCGGCGGCCAGGCGCTCGAGCCAGTCCTGGATCGTCTCGACGCACTCGGGCGGCAGCAGCCCCTCGTCGTCGAGGTCGGTCTCGGGCACCGTGAACAGCGGCGAGTCACGCAGCCCGCGTGCCCGCAGCATCCGCGTCAGGTGCGAGGTGACCTCGTCGACCGCCTTCGGCGCGGTCCGGTCGAGGACCACCGCGACCGCGGTCGAGCGCTCGGCCGCACGCCGCAGGAAATCCCACGGCACCTGGTCGGCGTACCTCGCGGCCGAGGTGACGAAGAGCCACATGTCCGCCGCCGAGAGCAGTTGCGAGGCCAGCTCACGGTTGCGCTGCTCGACGGAGTCGACATCGGGAGCATCGAGGATCGCCAGTCCCTCGGGCACCCGCGGGGACGACACGAGTTGCAGCGCACCCGGGTCGGCCGATGCACGGCTCGTGCGCTCGAAGTCGGGAAGGATCCGCGCCTCGTCGAACCACGCGGCGTCCGCCGGGTGATGCACGAGGACCGGCGATCGGGTGGTCGGACGAAGGACGCCCGCCTCCGTCACCGTCTCCCCCACGATCGAGTTGACCAGCGTCGACTTGCCGGCGCCGGTCGACCCACCGACTACGGTGAGCAGGGGTGCATCGATCTGGATCAGCCGGGGCAACACGTAGTCATCGAGCTGGGCGACCATCTCGGCGTGCATGTCGCGGACGTCGGTGATCTCGGGGAGATCGAGCCCGAGCGTGGTGTTCTTGAGGGCGGCGTCCAAGGTCACGAGCGCACTGACCATCGGGGCCGACGGGTGGGTGCTCACGCCTGTCCTCCGCTCGCGACCGTGACCGGCGCCGTCCGGCGCGCGGGCGGCCACCGCAGGAGCGGCCGCAGTGTCCGCATCGCATCGATGTGTTGTTGCCCGAGGGCCTCGAAGCCGGGTGGCGGCGCACCACGGAGGTAGCGGTGGTGCAGGTACGCCAGCTCGATCGCCTCGCGCTGGTAGTCGGCCATCGCCCGCCGCGCCGAGGGTCCACCGGCCTCAGCCGCGAAACGGCGGCACGCACGCCGGGCCGGCAGCCGGACCAGCCACGGGATCTCAGACGCGTCGACGTAGCCGCGTCCGGCGCAGTCGGCGAGGGCGACGGCGAGGACCTTGCCCTCCCGCGCCCGGGTCCACAGCGCGAAGGCGGCCACGACCAGGAAGGAGGGGATCATCAGCACCAAGTACGTGCCGATCGCCCCGTCACCGCCGCGGAGCATCATCGATGCGTTCCAGAGCCCGTGCGCGGTCACCGCGAGGGCGTACCCGCCCACGGGCGCGAGGACCCGGACCGCGCGATTGCGCGACATCACGGCGATGCCGATGCCGATGCCGGTGAAGGCGGTGAAGAGGGGGTGCGCGAACGGCGAGAACAGGCAGCGGACGATGAAGAGCCCCACGGCACTCTCGAGGCCGCCGGTGGAGCCGTCCGCGCCCATGTACGCCGACGCCAGGTAGAGGATGTTCTCGGTGAAGGCGAATCCGATCCCCACCATGCCGGCATAGACGATGCCGTCGAGGATGCCGTCGAACTCCTGCCGCCGGAATGCCCACAGCAACACGATGAACAGGCCCTTCGCCGCCTCCTCGGTCAGGGGCGCGACCACGACGGCGCGTCCGGCCTCGCTGAAGGCGAAGGAGTCGAAGAGTTGCAGGGCCAGTGCCAGCGCGGTCGCGGTGCATGCACCCCAGCCGAGGCCGAGGACCAGCAACGACCGCGGCTCGGGCTCGTAGCGGTCCAGCCAGAGGTAGCAGCTCACCAGCGGCACCACCGGGATCGCCGCGAGGACGATCCCGACGACGAGCGCGAAGGGCGCGCCCGACAGGAGCAGCACCGCGCCCATCGCCAGGGCGCCGACGAGCAGCGCGAGACTCACCAGGACGGTGAAGGTCGCGGAGTTCGAGCGCCGATGCATGGTCCGTAGCGTATAAGCCCTCATCGTCTCCCCCGACGTACAGTGGCACCGTGAGCAGCGACACCGAGGAGACCCCCGCGACGGCGCACACCGAGAGCCACGATCCGGCGGTTCCTGAGGCGTACGCCGCTTTCATGCGCACCGGCTGGGGCGATCGCGAGCTCGACCTGCCGACCCACCCGATCGCACCGTGGGCCGCAGCCCGACGTGAACGGCTCGCAGCGGTCTTCCCCGGCGAGCGCCTGGTCGTCCCGGCGGGCGTGTTCAAGCAACGCGCCAACGACACGAACTACCGGTTCCGCTCCGACACCGCCCACACCTGGCTGACCGGCAACCAGACCAGCGACGCGGTGCTCGTATTGGACGACACGGCGGACGGTGCCACTTTGTACTGCCGCCCCCGTAGCTCCCGCGACACCGACGAGTTCTTCCGCGACCGCGACTACGGCGAGCTCTGGGCCGGCCGGCGTCCGTCCTTGCGCGAGATCTCCGACTCCCTCGGGATCGCCACCGCCCACCTCGACGAGCTTCCCGCACGACTGCGCCCGAGCGCACCGACCCGAGTGCTCCGCGGTCGTGACCCCCGCATCGACGCCCTGCTCCCCGAGGTGGACGCCGACGACCCGATCTCGCGCGACGCCGAGTTGGAACGCGTGCTCTCGGAGTTGCGCCTGGTCAAGGACGCCTGGGAGCTCGACGAGCTGCGCGGGGCCTGCGACATCACCACGCTCGGCTTCGAGGACTGCGTACGCGACTGGGACAACGCGATCCGCCACGGCGAGCGCTGGATCGAGGGCACCTTCTTCCGTCGCGCCCGGGCGATGGGCAACGACATCGGGTACGACTCGATCGTCGGCGGTGGCCGGCACGCGACCACGCTGCACTGGATCGACAACACCGGGCCGGTCGTGCCCGGCGAGCTGATCCTGATGGACATGGGCGCCGAGGCGACGTCGCTCTACACCGCCGACGTGACCCGGACCCTCCCCGTCTCCGGAACCTTCACCCCGCTCCAGCGCGACCTCTACAACCTGGTCCTGACCGCCCAGCGGGTCGGCATCGACACCGTCCGCCCCGGCGTCACCTTCCGCGGAGCGCACAACGCCGCGATGGAGGTCATCGCCCACGGCCTCGAGGACCTCGACCTACTGCCCTGCTCGGCCGAGGAGGCACTCGATCCGCAGAGCAAGGTCTACTCCCGCTGGACCCTGCACGGGGTCAGCCACATGCTCGGCATGGACGTCCACGACTGCGCGGAGGCCTCGACCGACGCGTACGTCGAGGGCGATCTCGCCGAGGGCATGGTGCTGACCGTCGAGCCGGGACTGTACTTCCAGGAGGACGACAAGCTGGTCCCCGAGGAGTTGCGCGGCATCGGCATCCGCATCGAGGACGACATCCTCGTCACCGCCGGCGGCAGCGAGAACCTCTCCGACGCCCTCCCCCGCGATCCGGATGCGATCGAGGAGTGGATGGGCCGGCTGCGCGGCTGACTCCGGCCCCGACCGTGCACTGCGACTACTACGACGCCTTCCGGTGCCGCTCCTGCTCCCTGCTCGAGCAGCCGTACGCCGAACAGGTGCGCGCGAAGCAGGCCCACTGTGCCTCGCTGATCCCCGCTCCGAGATGGGAACCCGCGATCACCGGGCCCGAGCAGGGCTTTCGCAACAAGGCGAAACTCGCCGTCGGCGGCACCGTCGACGAGCCGACGCTGGGCATCCTCGACGACGACCGGCGCGGAGTCGATCTACGTGACTGCGGCCTGCACACCGCCGGCCTGCGGGCGGCGATCCCCGTCATCGGGGACTTCCTCACGCGGGCGCGGCTGGCGCCTTATGACGTCAACGTCCGCCGCGGCGAGCTCAAGAACGTCCTGATGACCGAGTCGCCGGACGGCGAACTGATGGTCCGCTTCGTGCTCCGCTCCCGTGAGGCGGAGGCGCGCATCCGCAAGCATCTGGCGCGGTTGACCGATGCCCTGCCCGTACGCGTCGCATCGCTCAATCTCCAGCCCGATCACAAGGCGGTGCTCGAAGGTCCCGAGGAGGTCGTGCTGACCGACGATGCGGTCCTGCCGATGCGGCTGGCGACCGGTGTCACCCTGCACCTGCGGCCGCAGAGTTTCTTCCAGACCAACACCGGGATCGCGACCGCGCTCTACGACACCGCACGCCGTTGGGTGGGCGACCTCGACCCCCGATCGGTATGGGATCTCTACTGCGGTGTCGGCGGTTTCGCCCTCCACCTCGCCGCGCCCGGCCGCGAGGTGACCGGTGTCGAGATCAGCGCCGAGGCCGTCGAGGGCGCCGCGGAGTCAGCCGGTGTGCAGCACCTCGACGCCCGCTTCGTCGCCGGCGACGTGCTCAGCGAGTGGAGCGCCAACGGGTCGGCCGGCTCGGTCGATCTGGTGGTGGTCAACCCACCCCGGCGCGGTATCGGAACCGAGTTGGCGCAGGCGCTCGAGCAGTCGCAGGTGCGCACGGTCCTCTACTCCAGCTGCCGAGCCGAGACCCTCGCCCGCGACCTCGAGTCGATGCCGTCGCTGCGCCCCGAGCGGGCCGTCCTGCTCGACATGTTCCCGCAGACCGGCCACTACGAGGCACTCACGCTGCTCCGCCGCGGATGAGTCGGTTCAGTTCGGCGGCTTGATGATGCTCAGCGCGAACGCGCAGGCCGTCCCGTTCCCGGTGGCGGCGTCCTTGAAGGCGACGTAGAAGTAGCCTCCGGAGCTGCTCGCGTCCACCGTCACGCGACTGCATTCTGGCGTCACCATGGGGACGTAGTCCGTGTAGAAGTAGTCCTCCCCGATGATCTCGACCCGGTACGCGCCGTTGCCCAGATAGCCCACCGCACCGATCCCGTGAGCGTGAATGACAGTTCCCGTCTCGGTGATGTAACCCGCGGCTATCGGGGTCAGCGGACCGGCGGCGGTCACCTTGTTCTCCAGCGCCGACAACTCGGTCCCGAGCTCCGTCACCGAGTTCTTGACGCCGTTCACCGTGGTGCCGAGCTTGGTGACCGTGTTCTTGACACCGGCGGATGCGAAGGCCTCAGAGCTCTTGCCATCGAGGGTGTCGGCGTTCAGGTTCTTGACCTTCACCGAACTGTTGACCGCCAGCGGCGGACCGCCCGTCGCCCTCAGCGAGAGTGCCGGGCCGGTCGTGGTGCGCTGCAAGATGGTGACCTGCGACGCCTTGTTCGTCCTGCCGAGGAGGAAGCCCTTGCCGTCGGCGGCGAGGGCGACTGTGTTCGCGGCGAGGACGAGGACCGTGACCGCTCCGATGAGAGACAACGCTTGGGCAAGACGAGTACGCACGGCAGAGCCTTCCTGGTGGGGTGCACGTAGCGTGCGTCGTCATGAGGAGCCCTGTCTGTAGGGATCAGACGTAAACGCACGGCGGGTTCTGTCACGCCTGCCGCGACCACCACTCCAGAGCCACGGCGAACCGCTGCTCCAGGCCCCAGCGGCGGAGTACGTCGCGCACGTGGTTCTCCACCGCCTTGACGCTGACCCCGAGATCGTCGGCGATGCGCTGGTTGCTCCAACCCTGGGCGATCCGCTGGGCGATGTCCGCCTGCCGCGGGGTGAGATCGGCGGGTGCGACCGGCGATTCGGGCCAGTCGCTCACCGCGGCGAGCAGCCCGATCCGTGAGGCCGCGCCGAACGCGGCGAGCACCCTCGATGCGTGCACCCGCACCGTCGCTACGGACAGATGCAGCCCGGCCGCGATCGTCTCGTTCGTCTCGCCCGCGATCATGCGCTCCGCGATCTCGCCCTCGCGCTCCGAGAGCGACTCCCAACCACCGCCGACGACCGGCGGCAGCCGCCGACCGGCCGTACGCAGGGTTCGCGACGCGGACCGGCGTACGGCGTGATGCCCGGTCCGATCCCCTTCCGCGACCGCAGCGCGCAGCGTACGCGTCGCCTCGGCGACCTTCCGGCCGGCGATCCTCGCGCGAGCGAGCACGATCTCACCCTCCGCGGCCTCGACGATCCGGCCCTCGCTCCGGGCCAGGGCGACCGCGCGCTCCGCGGCGACCTCGGCGGTTGCGGGGTCTCCGGCGAGCAGATCCACTCTCGACCGGATCCGCCACAACCCCGGCATTGCGGCGCGTTCACCGTCGAGGACCTCTGCGGCCTGCTGCCATGAGCGGGCCGCGTCGAGGTCGTCGGCGATCACCGCTGCGTTGACCAACAGTTCGTACGACAACACCCGGTCGATGATCGTCAGTGGGCTCAACCCCGCGTCGGCCCCCGCCCGCAGCACGCACCGGACCGCCATCGCGACGTCACCTTGTGCGATCGCGCCGAAGCCGAGCAACAGATAGATGCCGCGGCCCAGGTGGTCGAGCACCCCGGGCTCGGCG
Organism: Marmoricola sp.; assembly: GCA_036384455.1. Taxonomy (GTDB): domain Bacteria; phylum Actinomycetota; class Actinomycetes; order Propionibacteriales; family Nocardioidaceae; genus Marmoricola. The sequence continues at coordinate 11,798 of DASVMH010000010.1, forward strand.
TCCTCGATGAGCTGGGCGCACCGTTCGACCACCTCCGGGTCCGCGGCGTTGCCGGCGATGAGTGCCTCGGTGGCGTGCAGCAGCGTCCCGGCCACTCCGTCGCGCGGCGCCCCGGCGAGGGCGGCGGCGGCATCATCGATGCGACCCGAGAAGGCGTCGAGTCGAGCCCGGCACGCGACCATCACCCCGGCGTACGGATGCCCTTCCCACGCCACGTACGACGGGGATCCCTCGGGCATCAGTTGTGCGGCGAGCGAGAGCCGGGCATCGGCCATCGCTCCCTCGACGGCCGCATAGCGGATGAACGCTCCCCAACGATTCGCGGTGTCGTACGGCCCGACGATCTCGAG
>DASVMH010000011.1:0-2865 GCA_036384455.1 Marmoricola sp.
CGTCATCGCCTTCACCGAGACCATGCAGGAGGAACTGAACGGCACCGGAGTCACCATGTCCGTGGTGAGCCCGGCGATCGTCCGCACCGAGCTGACCTCCGGCGTCCCACTCCACGGTGCTTCCACGGTCGACCCCGACGACGTCGCGGCAGCGATCCTGGCGTGCGCACGCACCGGAGCAGTGGAGAGATCGGTGCCGCGGTGGGCAGCGCCGGCCGGTCGTGCCTTCGCCGCGCTCCCCCCGCCACTGACCCGCAATGCCCTGCGCCTGCTCGGTGGCCGGCGGGTGCTCGACGACCTCGACGTCGATGCCCGCGCGGCGTACGACGCCCGCCTCCCCGGCAACCTCTGAAACGCATCCACCCGAAGGAGCACACGATGACCACTCGCACCGCCGCCAGGGCCGAGCTCGATGACCGCTCGGCCACCCAGCAACGCGTCGCCGACCTACGGCGACAGGCCGAGACCGACGCGGCCGCCGCCCGCAACCTTGCCTGGGCCTGGTTCGAGGACCTCGGCCGCGACGCACGTCGCGACTACAGTCCCGCCGCAATCGCCGCGATGGACGACCTCTTCGCCGAAGGCACGGTCCCCACGCGGATCGCGGGACCGCAGGACGGCCTGATCCTCACCTGGGGCGCCGACAAGCGGCAGGTCACGCTCTTCAACCCCACCCTGCGCGCCACCGTTCCCTGGGTCGGCAAGACCTTCGAACCGGACACCAACACGGGGTTCCAGCGTCTCACCGGTTGGCGAAAGTACCTCACGCCCTGGGTCCTGGCCGTGGCGATCAATGCCCTCATTCGGGAGCACGGACGCCCCGGGCCGTTCACGACCCGCGTCGAGCCGGGTGCGATCGAGCCCGCTCCCGATGTGCTCGTGCTCGACTACAACCTCCCCGAGAGCCTCCCGCCGGCGAGGAAGGTCCGCGACGAACTCGTGGAGATCGTCCCCGGCGCCTACTTCGGGCGCGCGCTGTCGCGCACGCGTGCGGGCTGGACCGTCGCTGCGTACTTCGCGCTGCGCCAGCCCTGAGACCGTGCGCTTGTCCGCGTTGGCGTGAAGGGCTAGCCGGTGAAGCCCGCGGCGGCGGTCCAGAAGTCGGCGTACATCTCGTGGTCCATCACCTTGTAGTCGAAGAACGACCCGTCCGCGAAGGTGATCCGCGCCGTCGCCCACCCCTGCGCTGCGTCACCGGCGCGCTTGAGTGACGCGACCTGGCTGCGGGGAACCCGAGCGAGGCACTCGGGCGTCTGGAAGTCCCAGACCGAGAAGCCGGCACGGCTCACGACGATCGCCCGGCTCCCCGACGCGTCCCTCGGAAGCGTGTGCGCGATCGAACCCTCGTCACCGCCCATGTGACGAGCCTTCGAGATCTGCTCGCCCGCCTTGTTGATGAGGGTCCCGGTCAACCGAGCGGTGCCGAAGCCGGCACCGCGCCCGGTCTCGTGGGCCACCGGTGTCCCGAACGTGAAACCGATCAGCTCGTCGTCGGCGCCGAGCGCCTCCGACAGCAGCGGTCGGTAGTCCGGCGTCCGCGCTGCCGCCTTGGCCATCAGCCGGTCCCGAAAACCCATCGCACAGACTCCTGTCGTCACTCGGCCGTCCCGTCGCCGGCCGCGGAAGGGCGAGCCTATCGGGCCACGATGCATCCAACGCGCCGGGGGAAGCCGCACGCCGCCTGCAGCGCGGCGCCGTGCGGGCGGACCCTGGTCCGAACCGGCGGCCCGTGCCAGACTTCGTGGATGAGGTCTCGGGGGATGGTGGCACTGGCGGGTTTGGGTCTCGTCGCGACTGGGTGCGGTAGTGCTGCATCGGTGACCGCGACCCACGCGGGCGCAGCTTCGACCGGCCCGTGGCTGACGAACGCCGCGATCGTCAGCCGCTGCCTTCCGCAGTTGCGACGGGCCGTGGACGTGGGCATGACGCCGGGCCCGGCGCGTCCACTGACCCCGACGACCGTGCAGGTCGCGAAACCGACGGTCAACCATCGAGCCGGCGATCTCGTCAGCTTCCTCGGCCAACAGCCGGGCGCCCACGGGCCCGACTGGGTGCTGCTCGACTCCCTGTGCAAGGTGCCCTCGACCCAGTCGTCCGGTGCGCCGGGCAGCGATCCGCTGCCGCGGTCGGCGACGGTGCCGGACCGCTCGCGGCCACATCTCGACCTGCAATTGTGCAACGCGGCCCCGGACGTCACCGGGGAGACGGACAGCATGCTCTTCGGTGACAACCCGAACCGGGTGGTGGCGAGCGACGTCTCGCAGTACGCCGTGCGGTCCCAGACCTGGAAGGGACACGCGGGCCTGATCGTCGCCACGGACCGCAACCTCGGCACCCTCGTCGAGTGCGACCTGACCGCTGCGCAGCAGTACTCGCGGTCGGTCCAGGTGATCGTGCCGAGAACATCGGTCCGTCCGCTCGCGTACGACAACGGCTATCCGCACCACCCCGATCGCTATTGGGTCGCGGGGGCGACCCCGTCGTACGGCGCCCGTCAGGTGGTGCGAGCGCGCACCATCGTGGTGCACCCGCCAGGACGACGCGCCCAACGGTTCCCGGTCCGGGCGAGGGACGTCCCCGGGACCCGCCTCGGCTTCTACGCCTTCGTGGTCTCGTTCCCGCGGGTCACTGCGCCGCTCGGCAGCAAACACACCCGGGTGCAGGTGCTCGGGGCGCACGGCACCGTGCTGTGGGCCGGACGTTGGGACGTGGGCACCGAGGGCCACTAGGTGTACCCGGCCAGGACGTTGGTAGCGGCGAGCCTGGTTGAACGAACGAGAACCTCCGAATGGGATGTGGCTTGTCTAAGGCCCACTCCAACCCGGAGGTTCTCGTGTCCCACGCTAACGCCCGCTTGACCGTCCA
>DASVMH010000012.1:0-4974 GCA_036384455.1 Marmoricola sp.
CAGCGGCTCTGGCGCGAGGAAGGCCTCCGTGTCCCCCAGCGGCGGCGGCGCAAACGCGTCGGATCCTCGACCGTCGACGCCCCGGCAGCGGTCGCACCGAATCTCGTGTGGGCGGTGGACTTCCAGTTCGATGCCGACGAGCAGGGCCGCCCGATCAAGATCTGCTCCATCGTCGACGAACACACCCGTGAGTGCATCGGAGGGCTTGTCGAGCGGTCGATCACCGCGGACCGACTCACTGCCCACCTCGAGGACCTCGTCGCCGTCCGCGGCGCGCCCGCGGTGCTCAGATCAGACAACGGCCCGGAGTTCATCAGCGACGCGATGGCCGACTGGGCCGGCACCCGCACCGGCCTGTCCTACATTCCGCCCGGCTCGCCCTGGCACAACGGGTACGTCGAGTCGTTCAACAGCAGGCTCCGCGACGAGTGCCTGAACATCAACAGCTTCTACTCGCTGCTGCACGCCCAGGTCGTGATCGGCGACTGGAAGACCGAGTACAACCATGACCGCCGGCACTCATCGCTCGGATACCTCGCACCGGTCGACTACGCTCGGCAATGCACCCATCAACTGGAAACCGACGACTCGCACAGCGACCGGACCGAATGAAGGGGGCGGCCCACCGTCGTGGTGGGCGCGGATGTTCCGGCGGCGCGGAAACGACGAAGGACCCGGCGACCGGGGTCGCGCGGGTCCTTCGTGACGTGGGGTGCTCAGCCGATGTAGTCGGCGAGGTCCTGCTCGAGGGCGAACTTCGGCTTGGCGCCGATGATCGTCTTCTCGACCTGGCCCTTGTTGAAGACCTTCATTGCCGGGATCGACGTGATCTGGTACTCCATGGCGAGCTGCGGGTTCTCGTCGACGTTGAGCTTCAGAACCGTGATCTTCTCGGGGTTCTCGGTCTGGATCTCGTCGAGGATGGGGCCGACCATGCGACAGGGTCCGCACCACGCCGCCCAGAAGTCCACCAGGACGGGGCCTTCGGCGTCGATGACGTCCTGCTGCCAGGTGCTCTCACTCGTGGCCTTGGCGGTCATATGTCTGTCTCCTTAGGAATCGACACGTGGGTGTCAGAGGGGAAAACGCAGCGGATGCCGCAATTGTTCCGCGCTCAGGCGGGGGTCGGCAGCCCGTCGATCAGTGCGGCGTCCTGCGCGGGGGCACCCGCGTCGCCGCGCGCGGCGAGGTAGTGCTCGAGGTCGAGGGCGGCGACCGTGCCGCTGCCGGCCGCGGTGACGGCCTGGCGGTAGGTCGGGTCGATGACGTCGCCCGCGGCGAAGACACCGGGGACGGAGGTCTTCGAGGTGCGGCCGTCGACCCACACGGTGCCGTGCTCGGTGATGTCGAGGACGTTGTGCACGAGGTGCGTGCGGGGGTCGTAGCCGATCGCGACGAACACGCCGTCGAGGGCGAGGTCGCGCTCGGACCCGTCGACGGTGTCGCGCAGACGCACGCCGGTCACGGCATCCTCACCCAGGACGTCGATGACCTCGGCGTTCCAGACGAACTCGATCTTCTCGTTGGCCTTGGCGCGGTCCTGCATGATCTTCGAGGCACGCAGCTCGTCGCGACGGTGGATCACGTAGACCTTCGAGGCGAACTTCGTGAGGAACGTCGCCTCTTCCATCGCGGAGTCGCCGCCGCCGACGACGGCGATGACCTTCTCGCGGAAGAAGAAGCCGTCGCACGTGGCGCAGTACGAGACGCCACGGCCCGACAGGCGGGTCTCGCCCTCGATGCCGATCTTGCGGGGCGCGGAACCGGTGGCGAACACGATCGCCTCGGCCTCGTGCGTCTCGCCGCGGCCGAGCGTGACGGTCTTGATGTCGCCCGAGACGTCGAGCGACACGACGTCGTCGCACACGACCTCGGCGCCGAACTTCTCGGCCTGCTCCTGCATCTTGGTCATGAGGTCGGGGCCCATGATGCCCTCGGGGAACCCGGGGAAGTTCTCGACCTCGGTCGTGTTCATCAGCTCTCCGCCGGCCTCGACCGAGCTGGCGACGACGAGGGGCGACAGGTTCGCGCGCGCCGCGTAGATCGCCGCGGTGTAGCCCGCCGGACCCGAGCCGATGATGATGACCTTGCGCACGATGATTCCTCTCTTCGTCTGGGCGATGTTCGCGCCCGGACAGTTCAACCCATGGTAGCCGCGTGGCATTCCACGGACCGGGGGCTCACCGGCCCGGCAGGAAGCGGCGGACGGCACGGAACGCCACGCCCAACTCGGGGGTGCGAAACAGGGCCAGGATGCCGCCGTAGACCAGCAGTGTCACACCGCCGATGAGCGCGGCGCCGAGGAGTCCGGGGAGACGCTCGGAGACGGCCCACCCCTCGACCCCGCCGAGAAGGAGGAAGACGGCCCACCCCGCGGCCGCTGCAGGGACGGCCGCGAGCAGGAAGCGCAGGACTCCGCGGAACGCCGCACCGAGACCGAGCGGACCGATCTTCCGCCGCAGGAGGGTGATCGCGAGTGCGAACTGCAGGATGTTCGCCACGGACTGTCCGAGGGCGATCGCGAAGGCGAGCCAGGTCAGGGGCAGGATGCCGGCGTGGACGAGCGCCGACGCGGCCAGAGCCGTCGCGATGACGAGCGCCGCCTGCACGAGCGTGTACACGAAGGGAGTGCGGGTGTCCTTGAGGGCGTAGAAGGTGCGCTGGATGCCGAACTGGAACGACAGCGGCAGGAGCGCGAGCAGGTACGCGCCTAGGACCCAGGCGAAGGCGACGGCGTTGTCCGGCGTTGTCGTGAACAGGCGCGCCAGCGGCACGGAGGCCACGGCCATCGCGGCGAGGATGCCGACCATGAAGATGCCGACGGTCCGGGTGAGCGAGGACAGGTCGGCGGTGACCGCATCCGTCCGTCCCTCCGCGACGTGCTCGCTGAGCTTCGTGTAATACGGGGTCCCGAGGGAGAGGACGATGACGGAGAACGGGAGCATGAACAGGAGCCACGCGTTCTGCAGCGTCGCCCCGGCCGCCGCGGGACCCGAGGCGGCACCCACGATGTTGATCTGGAAGGCGCCGGCGATCTGCCCGACGACGACCATGAGGAACGTCCAGCCGGCGAGGCGGCCGATCTGGCGGAGGCCGATGCCCCGCCAGCCGAAGTCGGGCCGCACGTGCAATCCCGCTCGCCGCCAGAACAGGAACAGGATGCCGGCCTGCACGACGATCCCGAGGGTCGCGGTGCCGCCCATCAGCGCGATCATGCCCGCCGTCCAGCCCGAGGCCGACTCGTAGGTGCCGAACAGCACGATGAAGACGCCGAAGCCCGCGATCGAGATCAGGTTGTTCACGATCGGCGACCAGGCGAACGGCCCGAAGATGCGGTTCGCGTTGAGGATCTCGCCCACGAGCGCGTACAGCCCGTAGAAGAGCAGCTGCGGCAGACACCAGTAGGCGAGGGCGAGGGTGAGCGTCTTCGCCGCCGGGTCGGTGAACCTCCCCGCGTAGATCTCCACGAGCACGGGCGCCGCCACGACGGCGACGATCGTGACGACCAGCAGGGCGAGGACGCCCAGGGTCAGCAGTTTCGACACGAAGGCGCTGCCGCGGTCGTCGTGCGTCTTCACGGCCTTGACGATCTGCGGGACGATCACCCCGGCGAGGAGCCCCGAGGAGATGAGCGCGAACACCGAGTTCGGCAACTGGTTCGCGATCGCGAACGAGTCCGCAGCCTTCGCGCCGACGGTGCCGACGGCGACCGTGAGCACGATGTTGCGGATGAGTCCCGTGATGCGGGACGCCATAGTGCCGGCGGCGACGGTGGCGCTCGCGCGTCCGAGGCCGGCCATCAGGGGGCCACCGGCATCCGCTTGCGCCGTCGGACCGTCCGGATGACGCCGAGGACGAGGAGGGCGGACACGAGGACGGTGAGGATGACGAGGGCCACCGACTCCCATTCGGCGCGCACCGACACCTCGACGGTCTCGCTCCGCCCGATATCGACGCCGGACGGGGTGCGCAGCTGCAGGTCGACGGAGGATTCGCCGCTGCCCACGAGGGCGGAGACGGGGATCGCGACGCGGCTGGTCTGCTGGGCGCCGATCTCGACCTCGGTCGTCGACTCGATCACCAGACGCGCGTCACCGGGCGAGGCGAGCAGGTCGACACGGGCCGGCCACGGCAGGTCGTTGCGGACGGTGAAGACGAGGGGCGCGGAGGTCCCGGCGAGGGTGATGGGGCCGCCGAGGACGAGGGCGACGCCGTCGGTCCAGGTGGCGATGCGCTCGCGCTGCGCCTGGATCGCGGCATCCCATCCCTCGCGGTCGTCGAGCCACGCGTTTCCGAGCAGCTGCAGCTCGGTCGCCCGCTCCGACGAGGTGAGCAGCGTCGGGTCGCCGAGCACACCCGAGATGCGCTGCAGACCGCCCTGCGCGGCGCGGAACCCGTCGATCACCGCGACGCGGTCCTGGTCGGCGGGGACGGAGTCGACGTCGACCGCAGTGGCGGGAGCCGCGAGGAGGCCGTCGAGATCGGTCGCCGTCCAGCCGGGGAGCCCGGTCGCCGCGTCGATCGCGCCGCGCAGGGCAGCCTGGGACCGACCGTTCGCGCGGTCGACCGTGACGAGCAGGGGGTCGGCGAGGTCGCCTACGGCCGCCCGCGCCGTGAACTCCGCCAGGAGCGCTCCGCGGGCGGTGTCGGCATCGGTCGCGGAGGCGTCCTCGAGCAGGCGCGAGAGGCCGGCGTCGTAGACGAGCAGGTCCGTGTCGGCCGAGACCGCGTGCGCCCCGGCATCCGATCGCACCACCGAGCTCGGCAGGAGCGTGACGGGCGCGTCATCGCCGCCCGTCACGGCGCCCAGGGCGGCGACGGTCTCGGCGCCGGCAGCGGCTCTGGCGCGAGGAAGGCCTCCGTGTCCCCCAGCGGCGGCGGCGCAAACGCGTCGGATCCTCGACCGTCGACGCCCCGGCAGCGGTCGCACCGAATCTCGTGTGGGCGGTGGACTTCCAGTTCGATGCCGACGAG
>DASVMH010000013.1:0-2983 GCA_036384455.1 Marmoricola sp.
ACCGACGAATGGGTTGCCGCGACCGCGGACCGTGTCGTCAGCCGGGTTGCAGAGGACCGCGCCACCTGGCAGGTCTGGCACCTGCGGGCCGAGGCACACCGCCAAGCCCGAGTCCACGGCATCCGAGCCAACGAGCTCGACGCCGCGATCGACCGCATCGTCACCGCGGCGATCACCGACCACTCGATCGCATTCAATGATCCCGACCCGCTCGCGTACGCCTCAACCGCCACCGAGCGAGACGCCACGATCCCGGCTCCTCTCCAGCGCACCGAGAGCGCCGCTGAGGGCGGTCAGACCGTCAGCGTCTACAGCCTCGCCGGCGCACGCCAGTACACCTCCCAGGCGGTGATCGACGCCGAACAACGCATCGTCGAGGCCTCTCGTCGCGCCGGCGGGCGCACCATCAGCGAGGTCCGTGTCGGCATCGCGATCGCCGAAGCAGCAGCCAACGAGCTCCAGCTCAACGCCGCCCAGCAGTCCCTCGTGCGCGAGATGGCCACCAGCGGCCGCGACGTCCAACTCGCCCTCGCCCCCGCCGGAACCGGCAAGACCACCGCCATGCAGGTCCTCACCCGCGCCTGGCAAGACTCCGGTGGCACCGTCATCGGCCTCGCCCCCTCCGCGGTCGCGGCCCAAGAGCTCGGCGCCTCGATCAACCCCGAGAACGGCTCCCCCGGAGCGGCCGACAAGGCCAGGGGCCGGCTGCGCGGTCCCTGGCGCCCGGGTCGGACCAAGGTCCGTGCCGACACGCTGGCCAAGCTTGTCTGGCACGCCAACAACGGCGGCGCCCCGAAGTGGATGGAGAACATCGACGCCAAGACCCTCGTCCTCATCGACGAGGCAGGTATGGCCGCTACCACCGATCTCGCAGCAGCGATCGACTACATCACTTCGCGCGGCGGCCAAGTCCGGCTCGTTGGCGACGACCGCCAGCTGGCCTCCGTCGCGGCCGGCGGCGTGCTGCGCGACATCGCTCACCAGGTCGGCGCCGTCACGCTCTCGGAGGTCCACCGCTTCCGCAACCGTGACGGCAGCCTCAACCACGCCGAGGCAGCCGCCACTCTCGCGTTGCGCGAGGGCGACCAGTCGGCGATCGCGTTCTATGCCGATCGCGGTCGCATCCACGTGGGTGACCTCGGCTCCTGCGCCGACCAGGCCTACGCGGCGTGGGCTGCCGACCGCGCCCACAGCGGACCAGACTCCGACTCGATCTTGATCGCACCGACCCGCGACCTCGTCGCCGAACTGAACACCCGCGCACGCAACGACCGCCTCGCTGGCCACGACAAGGAGCAGATCGGGCGCGTCGTCACTCTCGCCGACGACACCACCGTCTCCGCTGGGGACCGGATCATCACCCGCGACAACGAACGGCGCTTGCCCATCACCCGCACCGACTGGGTCAAGAACGGCGACCGGTGGCACGTACTGAAGGTCAACGCCGACGGATCGTTGAAGGTCAAGCACGACAAGCTCGGCAAGACCATCACCCTGCCGCCCGACTACGTCGCCGACACCGTCCAGCTGGGCTATGCCACCACCGTCCATGGTGCCCAAGGCATCACCACCGGCGCCTGCCACGTCGTGCTCACCGGCGAGGAGGACCGCAATCTGCTCTACGTCGCGCTCTCCCGCGGCCGGTTCGCCAACCACCTCTACCTCAACGTCGCCTCCGACGGCGACCCGCACAACCTGATCCGCCCCGAAGCACTCATCCCCCCGACCGCACTGGACCGCATCGCCGAGATGCTGCGCCGCGACGGCTCCCCGGTCTCCGCGACCACGACGCTCCGCGACCAGCGCAACCCCCACCATCTGCTCGGCGACCTGGCCGCGCGCTACCACGACGCCGTCACCGCCGGCGCCGAGAACCTCATCGGTCCGGTCGGCATGGACAAGATCGACGCCCACGCCGAGGCCTTGGTGGTCGGTCTGACCGAAGCACCCGCATGGCCCACGCTGCGCTCGCACCTCGCACTGATCGCGCTCGAGGAACACAGCCCGTTGAAGGTGCTCAGCGCCGCCGTCCAGGTCGGCTCGCTGGCCGATGCCCGTGACCCGGCCGCCGTCCTCGACGCACGAATCGATGACCTCCTCGCCAACCGGGCAGACGAGTTCGCCGCGGCGCTTCCGCACGACCCCCACCGACCCGCGGCGACCGAAAGCCCACTCCCGTGGCTACCCGGCATCCCCGGACGGCTCAGCGAGAACCACGACTGGGGTCCGTTCACCGCGGCCTACCGGCAGTTGGTGGCCGAGCAGATCGAGGCTGTCCGCGCCGAGGCACGTGGCTGGACCGGCGCCACCGCCCCGACCTGGGCTCAGCCGTTCCTCGAAGACGAAGACACCGAACTGCGCGCCGACCTCGCGGTCTGGCGAGCCGTCGCCCGCACGGACGAGAACGACCTGCGCCCCACCGGCGACCGCACCATCGGCGCCCCCGGCGCCCACCAGACAGCCCTGAACCGTGCCGTGCGGGAGGCCCGGCCGAGCTACCCCTTCTCCCAGCGCAGCTGGTATCAGGCGCTGCCCGAGACCGTCCGTCAGGACGCGTGGGTCACCCCGTTGTGCCAGCGGCTCGCCCGCCTCGAGCGCGCCGGACTGCCCGTGGCCGACTACATTCGCGCAGCACTCAAGACCGACCCTTCAGCAGGAGATCGCGCCAGCAGCACCGACGAACCGCGGCCCCTGCCTGACGAGAACCAGGCCGCGGCCCTGTGGTGGCGACTCGTGCCGCATCTCGGCCCGGCAGCGCTCGGCGCTGACGAACACTCCGCGAACCTCCTTCAGCCCGCCTGGCGGACCACGCTGACCGAGCTCGTCGGCACCACCAAGGCCGACTACCTGCAGAATGCGCCAGCCTGGCCGGCACTTGTCGCCGCGGTCGACGAAGCCTGCGATCACCACGGCTGGGCCCCGTCCGACATCCTCTCCAGCGCACTCGCAGGCGTTCCCCAAGACGGCAGCCTCACCGGCGTCG
>DASVMH010000014.1:0-8192 GCA_036384455.1 Marmoricola sp.
CCCGCTCGCGGTGTTCTTCGTGCTCATGTTCGCGAGCCCCGATCTCGGCTCCCGGGTCTTCGACGGCGCGTGGGTGCTTGTGACGTTCGTGGCCTGCGCGACGGCGTACGCGTTCTTCCAGGTGCCCTACGTCGCGATGCCTGCGGAGATCACGGATTCCTACGACGAGCGCACCCGGTTGATGACCTGGCGGGTGGCGATCCTCGCCTTCGTGATCATGCTCAGCGGCGCGGTCTCGCCGGCACTGCGCAACGCAGTGGGCGGGCGCAGCGGCTACCTGCTCGTCGGTGTCTTCGCCGCGGCCCTGTTGGTCGTCGGCGTCGTCGGCGCCTACCGCGGCACTGCTCACGCGCCGGTCGGTGCCGTTGCCTCCGACGGCGCCGGCCTGCGCGAGCAACTGCGGATCGTGGCAGCGGCACGCGACTACCGTTTCCTGCTCACCGCCTTCGTGCTCCAGGCGCTGGCGACCGGTTCCATGCTCGCCGGCGTCGACTACCTCGCCCGCTACGTGCTCCATGACAAGGGTGCGTCGACGGTGCTGTTCGTCTGCTTCGTCGGCCCCGCGCTGCTGCTCACCCCGGCGTGGACCCGGATCGGCCAACGGGTGGGCAAGAAGACCGGCTACGTCGCCGCCTCGGTGGTGCTCGCCCTCGCGGCGTTGATCCTGATCGGCTCGCGGTCGTGGCCGCATGGTGTCGTCTTCGCGGCGACGGCTCTGGTCGGGGTCGGGTACGCCGGGGTCCAAGTCTTTCCGCTCGCCATGCTGCCCGACGCGGCAGCCGTCGACGCCCGCCGCACCGGCCGCAACCGGGCCGGCGTCTACACCGGGGTGTGGACCGCCGGAGAGACGCTCGGCCTCGCGTTGGGCCCCGGTGTCTTCGCACTGGTCCTCGCCGCCGGGGGCTACGTGTCGTCCTCCTCCGGTCATGCCGCCCAACCGTCGTCGGCACTGACCGCGATCACCCTCGGCTTCTCGCTGCTTCCCGCGGTGCTCGTGCTGGTGAGCCTGATCCCCTTGAGCCGCTACTCCCTCGATGCCCGAGCGGTCGCGACCACCACGACGGAGGGTTCCCGATGAGCGACGACATCCTCGCGCGGCTGCGGCAGCTGCAGGCCGGCGACGTCCCGGTCCACGGCGGTCGCACCCTGGCGTACGTCTATGACTCGGGGCTCGAGGAGGCGGACCGGATCGGCCGGGAGGCGGTCGCTGCGTACGCCGGCTCCAACGGCCTGGACCCGACCGCGTTCCCCTCCTTGCTGGCCATGGAGAACGACCTGGTCGCCTTCGCCCGCAGCCTCGTCGACGGCCCCGACACGATGGTCGGTTCGGTGACCTCCGGCGGCACCGAGTCGGTGCTGCTCGCCGTGCAGGGTGCCCGCGACTCACGGCCGGACATCGTTCACCCGACGATGGTGCTCCCGAGCACCGCCCATGCCGCCTTCCACAAGGCCGCCCACTACTTCGGTGTGGAGGCCGTCGTGGTCCCTGTGGGCGCCGGTCATCGTGCGGACGCCGCTGCCATGGCGGCGGCGATCGACCACGACACCGTGCTGGTGGTGGCCAGTGCCCCGTCGTACGCCCACGGAGTCGTCGACCCGGTGGCGACGATCGCGGCGGCTGCCGTCGCACGTGGGGTGCGCTGCCACGTCGACGCGTGCATCGGCGGTTGGGTGCTGCCCTACGCCGCGCGCCTCGGCCGCGATGTCGAGCCGTGGACCTTCGCGGTCGAGGGCGTCACGAGCATCTCGGTCGACCTGCACAAGTACGCCTACACACCCAAAGGCGCGTCGCTGCTCCTGCATCGCAGCCCCGCGCTCCGGAGGCCGCAGTTCTTCGCCTGGGCGGGCTGGCCCGGCTACACGATGCTTAACCCGACGATGCAGTCGACGAAGAGCGGCGGCCCGCTGGCCGGCGCCTGGGCTGTGGTCAACACGATCGGCGACGACGGCTACCTCGCCCTCAACGCCCAGGTGCTCGACGGCATGGACCGGCTCGTCGACGCGATCGAGCAGATCCCCGAGCTGCGCGTGGTCGAGACGCCGGACTCCACGTTGGTCGCGATCGAAGCCGACGTGTCCTGCGACGTCTTCACGATCGCCGACGAGCTCGCGAGCGTCGGCTGGCTGGCCCAGGCCCAGCTGTCGTACGCCGGGGAGCCGGCCACCCTGCACCTGTCTCTGTCAGCGGCGACCGCACCGCTGATCGATGAATTCCGCACCGCTCTCGAGGCTGCCGTCGCTCGCGCCGTCGCAGCCGGGCCGGTGGCCGTGGACGACGGGATCGCCGAGTTCGTGCGCGCCCTCGATGCGGCAGCGTTGAGCGATCAGGAGTTCGACGAACTGCTCGCTGCCGTCGGTATGACCGGTGGGGCGGGGCTTCCCGACCGCATGGCCGAGATCAACTCGCTGCTCGACCTCGCGGCGCCGCAGTTGCGCGAGGCGCTGCTGTCGGCGTTCCTCGACCGGCTCCTGCGCCCAGCCGATTGAGACGTCACCAGACCTTCGGCAGGTCGTCCTTGTCGTTGGATCCCTCGTTCGCGCCGGGCTCCTGACCGCCGGGCGCGTGGTAGTGACCGAAGCCCTCCGTGGGCGGGGGTTCGGGATGCTCCTCGCCGCTCACCTCACCAGCTCCGTCGCCACGATCGGGCTCGGGCGGGCGCCAGGCCGGGGGAGGGGTCGGGCCGCGCTGGTCAGCCGGCGGGACGCTGCGCCGCCCGTCGTCACGGACCTGGGGCGGGTACGGCGGGGTCGGCGACGCGCCTTCGAACCAGGCGGCCGCGCTGCGCGAGATCGTCGCGAAACCCGCGGCGACACCCAGGCAGACCCCGAAGACGGGGTCGAACATCAAGGTGCCGAAGCCGCCCACGATGCCCGAGGCGAAGAGTCCCCATCGAGCAGAGCGGTCGCCGGTGATGGCATAGAGCGCCGTGACGATGCTGACCGCAGTCGCGGCTGCGGCGATCAGGATCATCGCGTGCATGACATCGGTCAGGTCGCCGATGGTCACCCCGAGTTGGCGCGCGGAGTCGGAGTCGAGCGCGGAGCGCAACTCCTTCTGCGTCTCCAGGGACCCCAGGCCCCCGAGCGCGTCGAAGGCACGGGCGATCACCAGGACGCCGAGGATGACGACGGCGATGGTGCCGAGGGTCACCTCGCGGGGACGGTCCTCCTTCTTCGGGCTCATCACTCCATTGTGCAACGCAGTGCGAGGCCGTCACCCTCCAGGTCCACGGTCACCTGCTGGCCGTCGAGCACCTGGCCGGCGATCAGCATGCGGGCGAGCGGATCGCCGATGGCGGTCTGCACGAGGCGACGCAGGGGTCGCGCGCCGTACGCCGGGTCGAAGCCGTGCTCGGTCAACCAGGCGCGGGCGGCATCGGTGACCGTGACGGTGATCCGTCGCGGTGCCAGTCGGGCGTCGAAGGCGTGCAGTTGCAGGTCGACGATCTTCGCGAGCTCGTCCTTGGTCAGCGCGTCGAACATCACGATCTCGTCGAGCCGGTTGAGGAACTCGGGCTTGAACGAGGTGCGGACGACGCTCATCACCGACTCGCGCTTGGCCTCCTCGCTCAGCGAGGGGTCGACCAGGAACTGCGAACCGAGGTTGCTGGTGAGGATCAGCACGACGTTGCGGAAGTCGACCGTGCGGCCCTGGCCGTCGGTCAGGCGCCCGTCGTCGAGCACCTGCAGCAGGATGTCGAAGACCTCGGGGTGGGCCTTCTCGACCTCGTCGAGCAGCACGACGGAGTAGGGCCGGCGGCGTACGGCCTCGGTGAGCTGGCCACCCTCGTCATAGCCGACGTAGCCCGGAGGGGCACCGACCAGGCGCGAGACCGAATGCTTCTCGGAATACTCGCTCATGTCGATGCGCACGATCGCGCGCTCGTCATCGAAGAGGAAGTCGGCCAGTGACTTCGCCAACTCGGTCTTGCCGACACCGGTCGGGCCGAGGAACAGGAAGGATCCGGTCGGCCGGTCCGGGTCGGCGATGCCCGCCCGCGAGCGACGTACGGCGTCGGACACGGCGGTGACCGCGGCGGACTGGCCGATCAGGCGCTCGCCGAGGACGTCCTCCATGTGCAGCAGCTTCTCGGTCTCGCCCTCGAGCAGGCGACCGGTCGGGATGCCGGTCCAGGCCTCGACCACCTCGGCGATCTCGGACGGACCCACCTCCTCACCCACCATGTTCTCCGCGGGCTCGTCCTCCTCGCGCTCGACCGCGGCGATCTGCTTCTCCACCTCAGGAACGCGGCCGTAGAGGATCTCCGAAGCCGCTGCAAGATCGCCGGAACGCTGCAACCGCTCGGCCTCGACCTTGAGCTCGTCGATCTGCTTGCGCAGCTCACCGGAGCCCTCAAGGGCGGCCTTCTCCTTCTCCCAGCGCGTCTCGAGCTCGCGCAGCTCCTCCTGACGGTCGGCGAGCTCGGCGCGCAACTTGTCGAGGCGGTCCAACGACGCGTCGTCGGTCTCGCGCTCGAGCGCGAGCTCCTCCATCTTCATCCGGTCGACCGTCCGGCGCAGTTCATCGATCTCGACGGGCGAGGACTCGATCTCCATGCGCAGCCGGGAGGCCGCCTCGTCGATCAGGTCGATCGCCTTGTCGGGCAGCTGCCGTCCGGTGATGTAGCGGTCCGACAGCATCGCGGCCGCGACCAGAGCGGCGTCGGTGATCTTCACGCCGTGGTGCGCTTCGTACTTCTCCTGCAGGCCGCGCAGGATCGCGACGGTGTCCTCCACGCTCGGCTCGCCGACGAAGACCTGTTGGAAGCGGCGCTCGAGGGCGGGGTCCTTCTCGATGCGCTCGCGGTATTCGTCCAGCGTGGTCGCGCCGATCAGCCGCAGCTCGCCGCGGGCGAGCATCGGCTTGAGCATGTTGCCGGCATCCATCGAGGAGTCGCCACCGGCGCCCGCACCCACGACGGTGTGCAGCTCGTCGATGAAGGTGATGACCTGGCCCTCGGAGCTCTTGATCTCCTCGAGCACGGCCTTGAGCCGCTCCTCGAACTCGCCGCGGTACTTCGCACCCGCGACCATCGCGGCCAGGTCGAGGCTGAGCAGCCGGCGACCCTTGAGCGAGTCGGGCACGTCACCGTCGACGATGCGCTGCGCGAGCCCTTCGACGACAGCGGTCTTGCCGACGCCGGGCTCGCCGATGAGCACGGGGTTGTTCTTCGTGCGCCGCGACAACACCTGCACGACCCGACGGATCTCGGAGTCGCGGCCGATGACCGGGTCGAGCTTGCCGGCCTCGGCCGCGGCGGTGAGGTCGACGGCGAACTTCTCCAGCGACTCGTACGTCGCCTCGGCGTCCTGGCTGGTCACGTGCCGGTTGCCGCGGATGGCGGCGATCGCCTCGCGCAGCGCGCTCTCGGTCGCGCCCGCGGTGTCCAACTGGGCCTTGACCGGAGAGTCCACCATCGACAGCGCGAGCAGGAGGAGCTCGGTCGCGGCGTAGTCGTCGCCCATCTCCCCCATGAGTTCCAACGCCTTGGCGAGGACCTTGGTCATCCCCGGGGCGGTGCCGGGGTTCTGCACGGTGGTCCCGCTCGCCTTCGGCAACTGTGCGAGCACGCCGTCCAGAGCCGCAGCGACCACGGCCGGTTCAACGCCGGCCTTGGCCAGCAGCTTGGGTGCGATGCCCTGGTCCTGACGCAGCAGCGCCACGGCGAGGTGGACCGGCTCCACCTGCGGGTTCCCCTCGGTGACCGCGAGGGTGTGGGCAGCGTTGATGGCGTCGGCGCTGCGCGACGTGAACTTCGATCCGTCCATGGTGTACCTGTGCGCTCCTGGGATGTCATGGGTAGGGGCCAGCCGTTCGCTGGTCCTTGTCTACTCCAACACCGCCAAAGTTGAGTCCATTCCCCTCAACTTTGAAATGTTTACGCCCGATCCCTATCGCGGGACGTACCAGAACGCACGGACGATGGCGGGCAGTCGAACTCCCACCAGGAGAGCGCCCGCGAGCGCGGTGGCCGGTGCGGCCACCGCGCTCGCTCGAGCCTGGCGACCCGGCTCTCAGGACGCGGCCGGCTCGAGGACCTCGGCGGGAGCATCCGGCGCGTCAGCACTCGCTCGCGACGGGATCAGCATGGTCAACCCGAACGCTGCCGCACACGCCGCCAGCGAGATCCACAACGTGATCGCGAAGCCACCGTCCGAAGGAACGAAGGTGTCATGCCCGAGGTCAAGCACGTGGTGCGCGAGCACGACGCTCACGACCGCCGAGGACAGCGAGGTGCCGACCGAGCGCATCAGGGAGTTCAGCCCGTTGGCCGCGGCGGTCTCCGTCAGCGGCACCGCGCCCATGATCAGAGCCGGCATGGCGGCGTACGCGATACCGACGCCCGCGCCGATGATCGCCGTACCCACGGCGACCTCCCAGGCCGCGTCGCGCCACAGGAGCATCACGACGTAGCCGAGCGCGACCACGACGATGCCCGAGGCCAGGCTGATCCGGGGACCGCGTGCCTTGCTGATCCGGGCGCCGAGCGAGGAGGTGAAGTACATGAGCAGACCGCTGGGAGCCATCAACAGACCCGCCTCGGTCATCGTCATGCCGAGGCCGTACCCGGCGGCCTTGGGCGCCATCAGGATCTGCACCGGGATCAACGACATGCCGTACATCGCGAAGCCGACGGCCACCGACGCGATGTTCGTGAACAACACCTGGGGCGCCGCCGAGACGCGCAGGTCGACGAGTGGGGAGCGGCGACGCAGCTCCCACACGCCCCAGACGAGGAAGACCACCAGAGAGCCGGCGATCAGGCCGAGTGTGAGGCCATCGCCCCAGCCCCAGTCGCCGCCCTTCGTGATGGCCAGCAGCAGCATGGTGAGCGCGACGCCGAGGCCGAGGGCGCCGAGGAAATCGAACGGCGCAGGCGTACGGACCGGGGACTCGGGCACGGCGACCAGGACCGCGATGCCGCAGATCGCGGCAAGGCCGGCGGTCATCCAGAACAGCGCCTGCCATTCGGCCTTGTCGGCGATGAAGGCCGCGAGCGGCATCCCGATGGCGCCGCCGACGCCCATCGTGGCGCTCATCCGGGCCACGCCGGAGCCGACCTTGTCCTCGGGCAACTCGTCGCGCAGCACACTGATGCCCAGCGCGATGGCGCCCATGGCCAGTCCCTGGAGGGCGCGGCCGGTGACCATGACGACCAGGCCGGTGGCGAGCGCGGAGACGACCGAGCCGACGAAGAGGAAGCCCATGCTCACCACGAGCATCAGCCGCTTGCCGAACATGTCGCCCAGGCGACCGGCGATGGGGGTGGCCACCGACGCGGTCAGCAGCGTCGCCGTGATCGCCCAGGAGGCGTTGTCGGCGGAGCTGTGCAGGATCTTCGGCAGCGAGGAGACCAACGGGATGATCAGCGTCTGCGAGAGCGCCACCACGATCCCGCACAGGCATCCGATCGCGACGATCAGATCAGGGTTGGGGTGGCGTTCGGTTCGTACGGCACTGCTGGACATCGGCGTTCCTTCGCGTTCTCAAATCCGGATGCGTTATGCAACATGTGTATACTACACATCGTGTGCATGATGCACATCCCCTGATCCTGAGAGGTGGGCCACATGGCAGCGCTTACGACGAACACGGCGAGCGACACCGGCGCCGTCGTGTCGGACGTCGAGGTCGAGATGTCGCTGTTGTCGCGTCACCAGATCCACACCTCGCAGCACGCCCCGGACCGGCTCCTCGACCGCTCCGGCTACGCCCTGCTCAGCCGGCTCGAGCACGGGGCGATGAGCCTCAAGCAACTCTCCGAGGCCTTCCGCCTCGACCAGTCGACGGTCAACCGGCAGATCAACGTGCTCCGCAAGCGCGGTCTGGTCGAGCGGGTCGCCGACCCGGACGGAGGCGTCGCGCTGCTCGTACGCCCGACGCGCAAGGGCCGCTCGCAACTCGAGCGCGACCGGGACGTATCGCGTGAGCAGATCGGCCGCGTCCTCGCGGACTGGGACGCTGCCGACGTCGAGGAGTTCGGCCGGCTGCTGCGGCAGTTCAACAACTCCATCGAGCACCTCGAGGGTCGCCCCTGGCCGCGGTGAGTCCGTTACTCGTCCGGCGTCTGGTGCTCCGGCAGGTCGGAGGTCTCCTCGGCGTCGACGAGGCAGGTCTTGCAGAAGTTGAGACCGAAGGGCGTCAGGTGGATGGAGCGGCGCACGACCTTGGGGAAGCGGGACTTGTGCAT
>DASVMH010000015.1:0-12800 GCA_036384455.1 Marmoricola sp.
TGACGGCGATCTTCGGCGTCACGCGGGTGCTCCTGTAATCGCAGCGAACGGTCCCGAGCAGGCTAGCAGCGCGCGGGCCGTCGCAACCCCGACGGCCCGGCACCGTCTACGCTCCGGTGCCATGGCGGCAACCGGCGAACGGACGGCAGTGGTGCTCGCGGGCGGCGTCGGCGCCCGGATGGGCCTCGACCTGCCCAAGCAGCTCATCAAGCTGCGCGGCCGCACCCTCCTGGAGCACTCCATCGCGCGCTTCGACGCCCACCCCGAGGTCGAGCGCGTCATCGTGATGATGGTGCCGAGCCATCTCGACGAGGCCCGCGCGATCGCCGCGGCGTACGCCAAGGTCAGCGATGTCCTCCCCGGAGCGGACACCCGCAGCGGCACCTCGCGGGCGGCACTGGCGGCGGTCCCCGACGACGATGCCGCCGTCCTCCTGCACGACGCCGTCCGACCCCTCGTCGACGACCGGATCATCAGCGACTGCTTCGCCGCGCTCCGGCGCTTCGACGCGGTCGACGTCGCGATCCCCTCGGCCGACACCGTCGTGGTCGTCACCGAGACCGACGGCGCCGAGGTCATCGACCACATCCCCGATCGCGCCGTTCTCCGCCGCGGTCAGACGCCGCAGGGCTTCCGCGCCGGACTGCTGCGCGAGGCGTACGCCCGCGCTTTCGCCGACCCCGACTTCACGGCGACCGACGACTGTGGTGTCGTCGTGAGGTATGCCCCGGACACCTCGGTTGCGGTCGTGGCGGGCAGCGAGCGCAACATCAAGGTCACCGAGCCGACCGACGTGCTGCTCGCCGAGCGGCTGCTGGCCCTGTCGGCGGAGACCGACGTGCGTTCGGAGATCAGCCGGTCGCACCTGTAGCCGGGGCATCCCCGCGGGGGACCATCACGGCGTCGATGAAGCGGGCAGCGGCGTGGCCGTCCTCGAGGGGGATGAAGTCGCGCCGGAAGGCGGCGTACGCCTCGGCATGCCGCGCGACGAGGCCCGGGACGTCCCGGAGCTGGTCGATCACCTCGGCCGTCGTGGCGACCTGGGGACCCGGCGCGCTCGGGGTCAGGTCGAAGAGCCAGCCGCGCGTCTTGACGTAGCGGTCGATGTCGGGGACCAGGAAGATCATCGGCTTGCCGGTGACGCCGAAGTCGAAGCGGAGCGATGAGTAGTCGACGACACCGACGTCGCTGGCGAGGTAGAGGTCGCTGACCTCGGGGTAGTCGGTGACGTCGATGACCCGGCCGTCGGATCCGACGCGCTGGTCGGTGCGCGCATGGAAGGCGTGGCCGCGCATCAGCACGACGCCATCGTCGCCGAGCGCCCGGCTGACCGCGCCCAGGTCGAGGAAGTCCGACATCACCGCGACGTTGTCGTCCTTGGCGAGGTAGTCGCGGAACGTCGGGGCGTAGAGCACGACGGTCTGGTCGGGGCGGATGCCGAGCGAGGCGCGCACCTGCTCGCGCAGCGCGGGTGCCTCGGCGGAGAGCAGCACGTCGTTGCGCGGGTAGCCGATCTCGAGGACCTGCCCGTCGTAGCCGAAGTCGCGGGTGAGCAGCGGGGTGGCGTACGGCGCCGGCGAGACGAGGTAGTCCCACTCGGCGCTGCGGCGGGCGTACGCGTCGATCTTCGCCTGCTGGAAGCCCTGGTGGACCCAGTGCGGTCGGCCCATCTGTTTGAAGGGGTATCCGTGGAAGGTCTGCACGATGACCTGGCCCTCGGGCCTGTGGTGGTAGATCGGTTGGTACATGTTGTCGACGTAGTAGGTCACGGACCCGAGGAGGTCGAACCACTCCGCGCTGTTGACCACCACCGGGATGCCGTCGCCGGGCACCGGCACCGAGTGGTCCTGGACCGCCCAGTAGACGGGCAGGTCCGAGCCGCGGCGGCGCAACTCCTCCTGGATCGCGACGCCGTTGTCGGTGGCCTTCTCGCCGAAGTACGACCGGAACAGCACCCCCCGAGTGGTGGCGCGTTCGGCGCCGGGCTGATGCTGGCGGGCCACCTGGGCGAAGCGGGAGCGCATCTCGCCCAGGGGACGCACGATATTGAGCTGCAGCCCACCTCCCGGGCCGCGGACGAACATGCCCGCGCACGTAGGAGTCCTCAGACCGATCGGCAGCCGGGCGTTGAGCTCGGAGCCGATCTCGCCGCGGAACTCCGCCGGCTCCGTGCCGGCGCCGGTCACGGTCGCGCTGACGCGGTATTCACCGATGTCGAGTGGCAGCACTCCGAAGCGGTACTGCTCGGCGACGAGCTCACACTCCGCCGCGAAGCCGCCCTCGTGGACGGGGACCTCCGCGGTGACCGCTGCTCGCCTGACGGAGACGAGGGAGACTCGCACGGTCTCCGCGCCGGGGACCGAGGTGGTGCCGGTGAGTCGCACCCGACCCGAGTCGAGCACCTCGACCTCGGTGATCTCGACGGGCCCGACCCGACGCCTCCCGGTGGTCCCGTCGGGCTTCGCGGGGGCGCGATGCACGACGCTGACGTGCCCGCCGAAGTTCCACTCGACATCCATCCGGGTGCCGTCGGGCAGGGTCGTTCCCTGGAGGCGTCCCGGCGAGCCGAGCCGCAGCATCCGCGACACCTCGCTCTCGGCGACCAGGCCGGCCGACCCGACCCGCAACCACAGGGTCCGTCTGGAACCACCTGCATCGACCGTGCCGAGCCCGGTGAGGTCGGCGTACGGCACCACCGCCTCGAACGAGCCGGGGCGGTAGTCGCACTGCGCGTCCTCGTACGGCGGCGGCGTGACGACCTCGACGCCGGTACGAGCGGCGATCACCGACCCGGCAGCGCCGTCGGGATCGCGCACCACCACGTCGACGGCGATGTCGTAGTGGGAGAGGTCGACGTTGCGCAGGTACGCCCAACCGCGCAGCACCAGTCCGCGCTCGTCCCAGTGGAGGTTCTCGATCGCATGGGTCACCCGCAACTGCTCGGTGCGCATGAGGAACAGGTCATCGTCCAGGTCGCGCGCGCCGAAGCCCGGCAGGTGCAGCAGGATCCCGTCGGGCCGCGGCTCCGAGGTGGCGTCCCAGGGATCGGTGAGTCCACCCTGGTCGACGAATTCGAACAGTTCGTGCCGGCGATCCTGCCGTGCCATCTCGATGGCGACCCGGTTCCACGGCGGAGCGGTGGCCCAGACCTCGGCGGGCGCACGATCGGTGAGGTCGACCAGGACCGGGTGCAGCAACGACCAGTACTCGTCGTCGGCGACCGCGGCGCGCCGGAGATACCAGATCAGATGCGGGTCGAAGAGGGTGCGCAGCCAGGCCAGGCGGACCTCCTCCGGAGCATCGTCGAGCACCCGCTGGGTGTCCTGCCAAGCGCTGATCCGGTCGCGCAGGTCCTTGATCGAGCCGACCTGCTGGCTGATCGAGGATGCGTCGTCGCGGGAGCGCCACCGATAGACGAGGTCCGGGATGACGTCGATGCTCGCGGCGGCCAACAGGATCTGGGTCACCAGCGGCTGGTCCTCGTAGGAGACCCCTTCCCGGAACCACAGGTCCTGCTCGGTCCAGAAGTCACGCAGGTAGAGCTTGTTCCAGGTGTAGAGATTGCGCAGCAGGTCGAGGTTGCCCTCCAAGGTGATGCCGAGACGGGCGACCGGATACAACTCGTTGACCCAGGGCGGCCGCCAGGCCTCCAGGCTGTGGAAGCGCTCGACCGCGCCCATCACGACCTGGGAACCGGTACGTCGCGCCGACGCGAGCAGCGCGCCGAGCGCATCCGGCGGGACGATGTCGTCGGAATCGACGAACGTGAGGTAGCGGCCCCTCGCCTCGCGTATACCGGTGTTGCGCGCCGCTCCGAGCCCGCCGTTGGGCCGGGTGATCAACCGGAAACGCGGGTCCTGTGCGGCGTACCGCTCCGCAATGGCGCGCGAGCCGTCCGGCGAGCCGTCGTCGACCACGAGCACCTCGAAGTCGCCCATCGTCTGGTCCGCGATGCTCTGGAGACACTCCTCGAGATACGCCTCGACGTTGTAGAACGGGACGATCACAGAGACCGCCGGTGCGCGCAGTCGACGACCGAGGTCCGAGCGGCGCGCCCTGCTCACCGCGGCACGCCCCCGAGCCGCGACCTGGGAACGCAGGCGGCCTGCTTCGGGAGGAATGGCACTCACTCTCTCGTTCCGGCTGACACGGGCGCGCAGAATGCTACCGCGATGGCCGCACCCGACCGTTCGGTTATCGTGAGCCGTCAGTTGTTGCGGCCGGCCGTGAGGACGATCCCAGTGGAAGACCACACCGAGCTGGTGCTGCCCGAAGGCACCCGGCTCGTGCACATCGGCCCCCACAAGACCGGCAGCACCGCGATCCAGGTCGCCCTCTTCGACCTGCGTGAGCGCCTCGGCGAATACGGCGTCGCCTACCCCGGTCGCACCCGGAGGGCCCGGATGGCCGGCTGGGCGCTCGGACTGCCGGCCCGGCGGGCGGGCCTCGAGCAACCACCGATCAAACGGTGGGAGAACTTCGCAGCCGAGGTGGCCGCCTGCGGCGAGGCCCGGGTCTGTGTGAGCAACGAGGACTTCGGCCGTGCTCAGCCGGAGAAGATCCGCAGGATCGTCGACGACCTCGGCGGCGACCGGGTGCACGTGGTCGCCGTCGTGCGCGGCCTCCAGCGCTACCTGCCCTCACAGTGGCAGGAGCGCATCAAGGCCGACGTCGCGTACGCCTGGGAGGACTGGCTGCGGATCGTCCTCGACCCGCACCCCACCACGAGCTCCGACGAGCGTTGGAACGTCTGGTTCGCCCATGACGTCGAGGCGCTGGTCGGCCGGTGGACCGACGTCGTCGGAGCAGACCGATTCACCCTGATCGTCAGCGACGACCACGACCGGACGCTGCTCCCCCGGACCTTCGAAGGGCTGCTCGGGCTGCCGTCCGGCCTGCTGAACCCGCCGGCCGGGCGCTCCAACGAGAGTCTCAGCTGGGACCGCACCGAACTGCTCCGCTCGGTGCAGGTCGCCTTCGACGAGCAGGGTCTCAGCCGGGCCGGCCGAGCACCCTGGACCCGCGCGGTCCGCAACGCCTTGTTGAACAGCGACGTGCCACCGTCCGACCCCCGGACACCGCCCTATCCCGCATGGGCGATCGAGCGCATCCGCGATCTCAGTGAGAAGCGTGCGGACGCCGTGCGTCGTTCGGGTGTGCACGTCATCGGGGATCCCGCGAACCTGCTGGTCGATGACTCGGTGTCGGTGGGGTCGCCCGACGCCCTACCGCCGATGGATCCGCGACTCCCGGCGTTGGCGACCGAGGCGTTGGTACGGGCCACCGTCAAGCATCCGGGGCTGACTGCGGCCGACTTCGAGGACGGCCAGGTGCCCGAACGGCTCCTCGGCGACCAGGACCATCAGGCCGATAGCCCGCTGCCGCGCCGCGTCGCGGGTCGGGTCCGGCGAAGGATCGGGCGGAGACCGACCTCGCGGGAGAAGTGATTCAGTCCTCCGCCGGGCGCAGCCTGAGCACCTCCGGCGGCACCGACCCGGGCGCCAACACCGGCACTGTGATCGATGTGGTGCCGTCCGCAGAACGCATCCGCGGCAGCGGGCCGGTGAGCTCTCGGCGGTAGCCGACGACGGCCGTGGCGTCGGCGCGGCGGTCGTGCTCGACGAGCCAGCCGACCAACCGATGGACCGGTGGCAGCACGCTGCGGACCAGACCGCCATCGGGCCAGAACTCGCGAACACCGTCGACGAGCAACCGCCACCAGTCGTCGTCGGCCTCCGGGATCAGTTCGAAGTAGCGCCACATGTCTCCGGGGAGCACGCGTTCGCGCACCACCTCGACCAGCCCTGGATCCGCAGCACTCACCGCGGCGAGCGTCGACCGTTTGGTCGTCCACCGGTCCTGCAGGTCGCGCAACGATGCACGCTGCTGGGTGATCGAGGATCCGTCTGTGCGGATCCGCCAGTGGTAGACGGGGTCCGCGACCACCCCCACACGACCGGCGGCGAGGAATGCGGCCGTCGTGGTGGGTTGGTCCTCGTAGCGGACCCCCTCCGGCCACGCGAGCCGCTCCCCTTCCCAGAAGTCGCGCCTGAAGAGCTTGTTCCACGCGAAGACGTCGCCGAGCAACTCCGGGCGCCGGCCGACGTCGATCGCCCCACGGCCGGCGTGCAGCCGGTCGAGCCAGGGCATCGGCACCAGGACGCCGTCCTCGTCCCGCAGCACACCCCCGGTCGCCATCGCCGTCCCGGTCCGCGTGATCGAACGCAGAAGGCCGGAGTACGCCGTGGCGGGAACCGTGTCATCGGAGTCGGCGAACGCGATGAACTCGCCCCGTACGTGCTGCAGGCCTACATTGCGGGCGGCGCCCAGGCCGCCGTTGGTGACGTGGACCACCCGTACGCGGGTATCGGCCGCGGCGTAGCGATCGGCGACGTCACCCGAACCGTCGGTCGAACCGTCGTCGACGACCACGACGTCGAGGTCTCGATGACGTGCGGCGAGGACGCTATCCAGACATGCCGGCAGGTAGTCCTCGACGTCGAAGACCGGGATGATCACGCTGACCAGCGGCGAACGACGGCCCCACACCGCACTACTGTTGCACGACGCGGACACTCTCCGTCGCACGCCACAGAAAGGTGGACCGGAATGCGAGCACGGGCCCGGCGCGCAGCGATGCGCACGGCCACCGCGCTGGCGCGACGCTCCGCCGGACGCCTGACCGTGCCCGGCACGGTCGGTGTCGTCCTGACCGTGGGCGGGCAGCCCACCGAGCTCGCTGAGTGCCTCGCGTCGTTGCGCGAACACGACGCCCCGACCGACGTCGTGATCGTCTGCGTCGGCGACACGGACCCATCGGTGCGCGAGATCGTCGAGCACGAGGCGGCGACACACCGCAACGTACGCGTGCTCGGCGAGGCGCCGGACCTGGCGACCGCGCGCGCTCGCGGACTCCTGGCGACGTCCGGAGAGTTCGTGGTCTTCCTCGACCCCGACCACCAACTCACCGCGCACGGCCTCGCCGCCGCCGTCGCCTCGCTGCGCGGATCCGGGTCGGCGTACGCCCTGGTGGCCCATCGCAGCTATCGGCGCGGGCACCTCTTCGAAGCCGACGACATGGTCCGAGCCAGCCACGGCATCCCTGAGATCGGCACCACTGCCGCACGGACCCCCGCACTCCTCACCGACACCCATGCCGCCGTGGCAGTGCTGCGCCGGAGCTGGCTGCGTCCTGCGGCCCGGGACAGCACCGAGTTCCTCGGCGACGATCTGACCCTGCTCGCAACGGCGGCCGCGCACGACACGTGCGACGTACTGGACGTGGTCGGGGTTCGGTTGCGGGCGCTCATCGACCGGGGCGGTCCGAGCCACCACGCTGTCGACGGGGCAGGCCTCCGCGCGACGGCGGCGGCGATCCGGCGGGGCGCCGGCCTCCTCGAGGCGAAGGTGGGGCAGGCGTACGTCGCGGGCGCGATCGCAGCTCGCCTGCAGCCCTTTCTCGAGCACGAGTGGTACGGCGACGACGCCTACTGGTCCACGCTGTGCGAGGTCGTGCCGCCCCTCGTCGCACTGGCGGGCGCGGAGCTCTCCCCCGTCGCACCGGCGTATCAGAAGGCGCTGCTCCATCTCATCGTCGACGCAGACCGCGAGCGGTTCCACGCAATGCTCGCCGACACCCGGCCCTCCGCTCGCGGGCACGCCACCGGCACGTCGTCCGCGGGCGTCGTCGTCGACTTCGGGGTCGCCGGGATCCCCGAGACCGCCCGCAGCCTCGCCGACCATGAGAGCCGAGCCCGGGCCGAGGTACGCACCATCGACTTCACCCGGGACGGCGTCGAGATCGAGGGGGCCGCGTACCTCGACAACATCCCGCTGGACCCGAGCTCCTCGGTGGCCCTCACCTGGGTCGCCGACGACGGACGCGAGCTCTCCGCGCGGGTCACACGCCGCGAGGATCCCCTCGCCGACCGCGACAGCGGGCTGGCGCACATCGATGTGACCGGCCGCGGCTTCGCCGCGACCACTGATCCACTCCCGCCGGGGCGGTGGTCGCTGGTGGCTGCCGTGAGCGAGGGTGTGGTGCGGGGTCGGGCGCGAGCGATGATCCGGCCCTGGGTGATGGCGGGGTTGTCTCCTCGCATCGTGGGCGGGCACGCGTACGTCGTGGACCACGACGATCTGCAACAACTCCGCGTCACCGTGGCGCCCGGCACTGCGGTGGCGATCGTCACCGGCGGACCCGACGTCGTCACGATCAAGGTTCCGGGCCACGCACCCGAGCAGATCGACACCGCTGCCCTCGACCCCGCCCGCGATCACCCGTACCCCGCCGCCGGAGATCGCCCCGCACGCAGCACCGCCGACACCGCGCTCGTCGGGCGGCGAGGAGGTCTGGTGCTGCGCCACCCGAGCCGATGCGCGACCGTCGAGGCGGTCCGGTTCGAGACCGACGCCGCCGTGGCGAGGTTGCGGCTCGGCGACGCGTCCGGGTGGCACGCGGCCCTCCGGCTGGGTCTGGTCGAGGCACCCGGATCGCTCAGCCCGGTCGGTGACGGCCGCTTCGAGGCGCGCTTCCCCCTTCAGCACGAGGCGTGGGGACGTACGGGCATCTGCCTGCCGAGCGGGCACTACACGATCGACGTCCGCAACGACCTGGCCGGCGAGTGGTTCGTCGCCGCGCCCGACCCGGACCTCGAGCCGGTCGAGGCATTGCTCGACGACATGCGGGTGCGCGTCGAGGCGTTCTCACCCGACCGGCCGGGCGTACGCATGGTGGTGGCGGCGCCCCTGGCCGACGACGAACTGGGCGCACGCAACCAACACCTCCTCAGCTCGTCGGCCGCGCGTGCGACCGCTGATCGCCCCGCGGTGTTCTTCCGGGCGATGTTCGGCGAACACACGAGCGGCAATGGCCTCGGGGTCCATCAGGAGCTGCAACGCCGTGGGTGCGACCTCGATCTGGTGTGGGCGGTCGCCGATCGATCCGTGCCCGTGCCCGCCGGCGGCGTCGGCGTGGTCGAGCACAGCCGTGCGTGGTACGACGCCATCTGCCGGGCGCGCTACCACATGGTCGACGTGCACCAGGTGGCCTGGCTGCGCCGCCCCGCGGACCAGGTCCTGATCCAGACGATGCACGGCTACCCGTACAAGATCATGGGCCACGCCTGGTGGGAGAAGATGGGCAATCCGGTCCAGGAGATCGGTAGCCTCGACCGGCGGACCCGGGAGTGGAGCGTCTTCGTCTCGCCGGCCCACTACGCAACCCCGCTGTTGCGTGAGGCGTTCCTCGATCCTGCCGGCGCCGACGACGTCCGGGTGCTGGAGACCGGCTATCCCCGCAATGACGCGTTGGTCCGGCCGGAGCGAGCAGCGATCCGGCAGCGCACCCGCCAGCTGTTGTCGATCCGCGAGGACCAGACAGTGGTTCTCTACGCGCCGACCTTCCGGGACTATCTCTCCGCCCAGGACCGCAGCGCGCGATCGGTCCACTTCTTCGACCCCGCACAGGCGTTGGAGACACTTCCCGAGCACTACGTCGTGCTCACCCGTGGCCACGCCTTCAACGCGCGCGTACGCGACGATCGGGCCCGCGCCGCCGAGCGACTGATCGACGTCACCGACTACCCCGACGTCAACGAGTTGATCCTCGCCTCCGATGTCGGTGTCCTCGACTACTCCTCGCTGCGCTTCGACTACGTGCTCTCCGGCAATCCGATGATCTTCCTGGTCCCCGACCTCGAGGAGTACGACCGCCATCGCGGTGGGGTGATCCCGTACCCGCCCACCGCACCGGGCCCATGGACGAAGGACACCGCGGAGACGGTCGCCTGGCTGGTCGACCTACCCCGACTGCGCGAGGAGTTCGACGCCGCACGGACCCGCTTCCGCGCCGACTACGTCGAGTTGGAGGACGGTCACTCGGCGGCCCGCCTCGTCGACGCGGTCTTCGTACCTCGAGGGGACGCGGTCGCTCGAGCGGGGACCGCTCAGTCGAGCAGACCCTTGGACTTGAGGTAGTCCTCGGCCACGTCGGCGGGCTTCTTGCGCTCGTTGCCGATCTCACCGTTGAGCTTCACCAGGTCATCGGTGGTGAGCACGGCGCTCAACTTGTCGAGGATCGTCTTGACGTCGGGGTGCTTGGCGAGGAACGCCGTGCTGACCGCGGGCAGGAGGTTCTGCGCCGGCTGGATGCCCTGATCGTCGGGAAGCAACTGCAGACCCTGGGCATCGAGCGAGCCGTCGGTGGTGCTGGTCTCGCCGAGCTGCGACTCGCCCTTGAGCACCGACTGGTAGGTCTGGTCCGTCGCAAAGCCGAGGCCGAGGACCTTCGAGATCTTGATGCCGTAGGTCTGCTCCAGACCACCGGCGCAGTCCGTGCGGCCCTTGCAGTCGGCCGCCGCGGCCAGGACGACGCTCTTGCCCTTCAGCGAGGAGAGGTCGGTCAGGTTGTTGGCCTGGGCGTACTTCTTCGTCACGAAGAACGCGTTGGCGTCGGTGGCCTCCGACGGCGTGAGCAGCGTGATGCCCTTGGCGTTCGCGAGCTTCTGCGCCGCCTGCAGCGTCTTGTCCACGTCGGGCGACGACACCGGCTTGGCGTTGCTGCCGTTGGCCAACGTGTTGAGGTAGTCGGCGACGCCGCCGAGATACTCCGGGACGACGTCGATGCTGCCGGGGAACTGGCCCTTGGCCATGTAGACGTCCCGGGTGCCGACGAGCTTGACGGTGACGTCGTAACCGGCGTGATCGAGGAGCTCGTCATACATGTCGGCGACCAGCGTCGCCTCGGGGAAGTTCTGACCCGAGATCGTCACGTGCCCCTTGTCGCCGCCGCTGCTGCTGGTGGCGGTCTTGTTGTCGTCAGAGGTGCCGCAACCGGCGAGTCCGATCGCGAGCGCAACGACCGCGGTCGCGGCCAGAAGACGGTGGGAGTTACGGCGTACGTGCATGGAC
Organism: Marmoricola sp.; assembly: GCA_036384455.1. Taxonomy (GTDB): domain Bacteria; phylum Actinomycetota; class Actinomycetes; order Propionibacteriales; family Nocardioidaceae; genus Marmoricola. Next base: position 10,912 of record DASVMH010000015.1, read on the forward strand.
TGCTCACCTTCTGTGTCCCGTGCCTGGTTTGGTCGGAGCGGCACGCGTGTCCGGTAGTCCGGCATCTGCCGAAGCTCCAACCACCCTCTCATCGAGCACCGACAGCTTCAACGGCCCGTCGTTGCACGAGGGCGGCGCCGACCTCGAGGACGAGCGCCACCACCCCCACCACGACCGCGCCCGCGACACCCTCTCCGTAGTTGGAGTGGTAGAAGCCGTCGGTGATGATCTGGCCCAGGCCGGGTCCGGCGACGAGGGCCGCGATCGTCGCCGTCGCCCAGACCTGGACGAGCGCCAGTCGGAGTCCGGCTATGACGAGTGGACTCGCGAGCGGCAACTCGACGCCGCGGAACGACTGTGCGCCGGTCATCCCCATGCCGCGCGCGGACTCCAGCACCTCGGCCGGCACCTCGCGCATCGCGACGTACGCGTTGGTGATGATCGGCGGCAGCGCGAACAGCGTCAGCGCGATCAGCGTGGCCAGGCCGGCGCGGCCGTACGGGCCGAGCACGGCGGTGCCCGCGGGACCGACCGAGAGCAGCACCAGCACCGCGAAGGTCGGCACGGCGCGACCGACGTTGGAGACGTTGATCGCCAGGCCGCCGCCCCTGCCGAGGTGGCCGAGCCACAGCGCGATCGGCAGGCCGATCAGCGCCGCGATCGCGAGGGCGGTCACGGTGAGCAGCAACTGCTGGAGGAGCAGGTGCCAGATGCCGTCGGCGCCGGCCCAGTGTGCGCCGTCGCGAAGATAGGACCATGCGTCGGAGACGATGTTCATCCGAGGCCCCCCGCCCGGGTCCACGGCGTCAGCAACCTCTGCACGATCACCAGCACCGCGTCGAGCGCGAACGCGAGCACGACACACAGCACTGACGCCGCCAGCACCTCCGCCTTGAAGTTCTCGTTGACGCCGTCGACCAGGAGGTTGCCCAGCCCGCCGTACGCAACGATCGCACCGACGGTGGTCAGCGCGACCGTGGAGACGGTGGCGATCCGCAGGCCGGCCATGATCACCGGGAGGGCGAGCGGCAGCTCGACACGGAGCAGCAGCCGGGTGCGTGAATAGCCCAACCCGATCGCCGACTCGCGTACGTCGTCGGGCACCGCGCGCAGCCCTTCGAGGGTGTTGCGGACCAGGATCGTCAGTGTGTACAGCGCCAGGCCGATGATCACCGTCGACGGCGAGAGTCCGGTGAACGGCACGATCAGCGGGAAGAGCGCGATCGAGGGGATCGTGTAGATCCCGGTGCTGACCCCGAGGATCGTCGCCTCGAGGCGCCGGTAGCGACGGGCGATCAGCGCCAGCGGGAGTGCCACGACCAGACCGAGCGCCACCGAGGCCAGGGTGATCCACAGGTGCTGCGTCGTCGCGTGGACGAGCTCGGGTCGGTAGTCGTGGAGGTAGCTCGTGCAGAACCAGTGGTTCTCGAGGCGGCTGTAGCACTGCGCGCTCGATGCGCTGACCGTCGTCGGCACGGCGGCGAGGAGGTGGCCCACGAGTATGGTCACCGCATGGACGCTACCGAAGATCCGATGATTCGGCTCTCAGGCGTGGGCAAGACCTATCCCGACGGCACGGTGGCGGTCCATGAGCTCGACCTCGACGTCCCAGCCGGCGCGATCGTCTGCCTCGTCGGGCCGTCGGGCTGCGGCAAATCCACCACGCTGAAGATGGTCAACCGGCTGATCGAGCCGACCACCGGCACGATCATGCTCGCCGGTCGCGACGTGATGGGGATGGACCCGGTCGAGCTGCGCCGCGGTATCGGGTACGTCATCCAACAGGTCGGTCTCTTCCCCCACCAGCGGGTCCTCAAGAACGTGATGGCGGTGCCCAAGCTGCTCGGGGAGAGCGACCGGGTCGCGCGTGAGCGGGCCAACGAACTGCT
>DASVMH010000016.1:0-8097 GCA_036384455.1 Marmoricola sp.
CGGCGGTGCCGAGGCCCATGGCGACGATCGCGGCGGTCGCTGCGGTTCGCTGTGCAAGGTTCATGGGCCGAACGTAGGAGCCGTGCGGACGTTGCACATCCGTGGTGCACCACGGATGTGTCGATCGGATCGGGCCAGCACTCTGGTCGCGATGACCGAACGGAGCACCTCCATCGCCCGGCTGCCGGGGAAGTACGGTTTCGCGCTCTTCCTGCGCGACGCCGGGCTCAGCGACGACGAGATCGCGGTCCGGCTCGACCTCGACGTCGGCGCCACCCGCAACCTGCTCGCGCTCGCCGAGAGGAAGCTCGCCGGTCTCGGGCCCGAATCGGAACTCGGATGAGGAGAAGGATCATGAAGGATCGGACGCAGAGTGCGGTGGTCGTCGCGGCGTGCGCGGCGTTGGTTGCCGGTGGTGTCGGCGCCACGGCGGCGTACGGCCGGCCGCACAAGAAGCACGTGGCGCTCGCGCCGACGGTGAAGGTCTATCGGATGCCCCAAGGTGGCGCCGATCGGGCGCACTTCCGGTTGGTCTTCCACGGGCTGAAGCGCGGGGCGTACCTCGCCAGCTACTCGTTGCTGGCCGACGCCACCGCCCCTGTGACGTGCGCGGTCTCGCAGGTCGGCAAGACGGATCTGGTCCCGGACCTGATGTTCGCCGGCGGTACGCCGATCGGCGGCCACGTCTCGCTCGACGCATCCGGGGTGGTGAGCACGAAGCACCACCGGACCCTGGTGCTCTCCTGCGACAGCGCCGACGGCTCGACGTTCGGGTTCTTCCCCGACTCCTCGCGGGTGAACTTCCTGCCGATCCACGGTGGGAGCTACAAGCGGGCCGGCAACCAGTGACCGAGGAGCAAGGAGTGGAGTGATCGGCGGCTCACCACAGGGCCATCGCCGGCAGTTCCTCACGGCCGCTGACGCCCAGTTTGCGGTAGATGTGCTCGAGGTGGGACTCGACGGTACGTATCGAGATCACCAGTTCGTCGGCGATTTGCTGGTTGCTCATGCCGCTGGCGGCCATGGTCGCCACATCGCGCTCGCGGGTGGTCAGCGCGCGCGGGGTGACCTTCGCCGTGGGGCGCGGCGCGCCGGGACACCGCGAGGCCCACGTCGCGCTGAGGTGGGCGGTACGACGAGCGTCGGCGGGACTGGTCGCGACCTGTGACGCCTCGGCTGCGGCATGGCTGGCGAGCAGACGTGCGCCGGCGTCTGCAAGCGACCCGGCCGCCTCCTCGAGTTCGGCCGTGTCGGAGGCCAACGCGGCGGCACCGTGGTCGGCGAACGCGCGCGCGAGCGGCGAGTCGCAGCTGTTCGCCAGTTCGGCCAGCCGGTCCGAGGCTTCCTCAGGAGTGCCGAACCGGACCAGGAGGTGCAGGCAGGCGGCCTCGATGACGATCTGGCCGCGTTCCTGCGCCGTCCGGGCGCCTGCTCGTGCCGTTTCGCGTGCGCCGGGGAGGTCGCCGTTCGCGGCCGTCACGACGGCTCGCGCGTGCAGCAGAGCGGCGTCGAAGAGATGGATGCCGGGTGGGCACCGACGATCGGCTTCCTCGATCGCCGCTTCGGCGGCGCTCAGGTCGCCCCTGAGCGCCTCGGCCCGCGCCAGGTCAGCAAGACACGAGCTGAGGATGCCGTTCTGGTCCCACACCCGCAGTGTCTCGGCGGCGGCGCGGAGGGTCGCACTGGCCTCATCGACCTGCCCGGTGGCGAGCAGCGCGTTGCCGCAGGCGGCCTGCACGAGGGCGCGTGAGTACGGCGGCCGCAAGGTGTCGGCGCTGTCGTCGTCGAGTCGCGCGCGGGAGAGCGCGATCGCCTCGTCGGCGCGGCCCGCCCAGCACAGTGCGAACACATACTCCCAGTGCAACTGGGCCCACGCGTAGATCGGCCCGTAGTCGGGGGTGATCAGGTCCGCATCGAGGACAGCGTCCTTCACGCCGACCCCCTCGGCGCGTGCGATCGCTTCCCTCACGTGGCCGACAAGGGCGAGGGCCAACACCTCGGCGATGGCCGCCATCAGGTCGAGCGCCCGGTTCGCGGAACGGTCGTGGGTCGTGCCCGCGGCAGCCTCCAGGCAACGCGCGGGCGATCCGGCGAACAGCCAGACCGCCGCACGGATCCCCGCCGCACGTGAAGCAGCAGCCGGGAGCGTGCGGTCCAGTTCATCGAGCATCGCGAGTGCCGTGTCCAGATCGCCACGATGGCCGAGGCTCATCATCGCGAGCAGCAGTCTCGCCGTGGCGTACTCGTCGTCGCTCGCCTGTTCGGGCCACGCGTCGACGACATCGGCCATCGAAGCCATGGCCTCGTCGATGCGACCCTGCTCGAACTGTGCCCGTGCGAGCAGGGAGTTCGTCTCCCGGATCGCCCCTTCGTCATGGGCAGCCCGTGCGAACGCCTCGGCGAGCGCCGGATCGAGGAGCAGTGCCTGGTGGGCTGCGGCGACGAGTAGTTCGGGGTGCCCGTTGCCGCCGGCGGCCAGGTACCACTCCGCGACCCTGAGCAGGTCAGCCCGGTCGTCGTAGCCGGTCCGGATGAAGGCCGCTGCGAGCTCGCTCTTGAACGTGCGTGCCGACAGCGGGGTCAGTCGGTCGCGCAGGACGGCAGCGATCAGTGGGTGGGTGATCCGGATCCGCTGCCGCTCGTCGAGCTCGATGAGCCCATGCGTCTCGAGGCTCGGGAGATGGTTGGCGCCGCCGAGGTCCTCGATGATCGCCGGTGGTACGGGCTCGCCGACCGCGATCAGTTCGACGACCTCCCGCGCATCCGCCGCCATCCAGTCCAGGCGTGCCCGGATGGCGGACCAGAGATCGGCACTGTCGAGGTCTCCGAGCCACCTCCACACGCCGTCCGTCATCGTCAGCGCGCCGCGATGCAGCCCGTCGCTCGTGAGGAGCCGCAGGAGCAGTGCGTTGCCACGGCTGTGGGTCCAGAACATCGCCCGTGTCTGTTCGTCGATCTCTCCGGGGAGGGCTGCATCGAGCACCTCATCGACGTCCTTCTCGCTGAGCGGCTGCAGGCGTACGTGTGCCACGTGGTCGTCGCGGGCGAGGTCCGCGAGCCACACGGGGATCTCCTCGTTGCGCGCGGTGAGTACCAGCCGGGGTGATTCGCTGCCCTCCCGTACGAGTTGCTGGACGATCCCGACGCTGAGGTCGTCGAGGTGCGCGGCGTCGTCGATGACCACGAGATCGACCCCGGCGCTCAAGGAGCGGCGGGCGTGGGCCAGTGCCGTGAACGAGTCGCGCAACTCGCGGGGGTGCTCGTGGCCGGCGAGCAGGTGGGCGATCGCTCCCAGCGGGACCTGCCGGGTCTGCACGGTGGCGACGGCGCGCAGCACGTGTGCGCCGCGGTCGACTGCGCGCAGCGCGATCTCACGGGCGAGACGGGTCTTGCCGACGCCGGCCTCGCCCGTGAGGACGAGCGCGGTCGTGCCACGTCGGGTCAGCGCCTCGCGTGCCAGCACCAACTCCTCGTCGCGCCCGATCAGCGGCCAAGGGTCCACATCGGACAGTAGATCGCATTACGAGCAAGTTGTCCCGGTTTGAGTCTCTGAAAGTCCGGGTCAGGGGAGTTGGACGGTTGGGTGAAGCGCCGCCTTCCCGGGTCTCGCGGAAGGTCGTTCGCCCGCCTCGGTAATCTCGCTGCGTGCGCGTGTGGAGAAGCCTCGAGGAGGTGCCCGCTGATCTCGGCGGGAGTGTCGTGACCATCGGCAACTTCGACGGCGTCCACCATGGCCACCGCACCCTGATCGCACGGGCCCGCGCCGAGGCGGACCGCCGTGGCATCGACCTCGTCGCGGTCACCTTCGACCCGCACCCGATGGCGGTGCTGCGCCCCGAGCATGCTCCGGCGACGTTGACCGACATCGACACCAGGTGCGACCTGCTCGCCGGGTGCGGTGTCGACGACGTGTTGGTGCTGCCGTTCTCGCGGGAGACCGCGGCGTGGACGCCTGCGGAGTTCATCGACCGGGTGCTGGTCGAGGCGCTGCACGCGGCGGCCGTCGTCGTCGGGGCGAACTTCCGCTTCGGAGCCAGAGCGGCGGGGGACCTCGCCGCACTGGCGGCACACGGTGGCTTCGCGGTGGAGGGGGTCGCGCTCGACGGTGGACCGCAGGTGTGGTCCTCGACGTATGTCCGCACCTGCCTTGCGGCCGGCGACGTCGAAGGTGCGGCCGAAGCGCTCGGCCGCCCGTACGCCGTGATCGGTGAGGTCACCAAGGGTGATCAGCGCGGTCGTGAGCTCGGCTTCCCGACGGCCAACGTCCCTGTGGAGGGGCAGGCGGTTCCCGCCGACGGGGTCTATGCCGGGTGGTTGCGCCGCCTGGACGACTCGACCGCGGAGCAATTGCCCGCTGCGATCAGCGTCGGCACGAACCCGACGTTCGCGGGGGAGCGGGAGCGCCGCGTCGAGGCGTACGTCCTGGACCGCACCGGCCTCCAGCTCTACGGGGTCCGCGTCGAGGTCTCCTTCGTCGCCCGGCTGCGCGGCATGGTGCGGTTCGAGGGCGTCGACGCTCTTATCGAGACCATGAACGATGATGTGGTCCGCACCCGTGAAATCCTTCGTGGTGACTGCTGACACGGGGTCGCAGCGGCAGTAACGTGCTGTCGACGCACGGTGCGTCGGTCATCTCGAAAGCCCAACGCCATGACCCGAATGGTGCCCACCTCCCGGTTGATGCGAATCCTCGCCGTTCTCGGTGTCGGCGTGCTGTCCCTCTTCGCCGTGTCCGTCGCGAGCGCCCTGGGTGGCTCGACCGGCTCGAGCCGCGGGCCCGATGTCGTCGCGCCTCAGGTGAAGGCGCCGGCCGCCCAGGCGGCCGACGTGCCGGGAATGGCACCCTCACGTGAGCCGGATCCGTCGTCGTCGAGCTACGTGTCGATCACGCCGTGCCGGCTCGTCGACACCCGCGTCGCCGGCGGCAAGTTCGCCGCCAACGAGACCCGTTCCTACTCGGTGACCGGCAGCACCCTGTCGGGGCAGGGCGGCAAGACCACCTGCGGGGTGCCCGCGGGGGCTGCGGCCGTGTCGTTGTCGATCACCGCGACCGCGGAGACCGCCCCGGGCTTCCTCGTCGTCTACCCGGGCAACAGCCGCAAGCCGGGCGGTCGGTCGGTGTCGTTCTCCGAGGGTGTGGACGTCACGGGAACCGCGACGACCGGCATCGCGCCGACTGCAACCAGCGAGTTCCGGATCAATGCCTCCGCGCCGACCCAGGTGATGGTGGACGTGACCGGCTACTACACCACACAGATCCACGACATCGTTCTTGCCGACGGCAGCTTGTGGTGGGGAACCCAGCACATCACCTCGATCGACCACGCAGCGGGAAGCGGTACCTACACCCTCTACTTCGACCGGAGTGTGGCCGGGTGCGACGTCGCCACGCTCAACAACGGGTCGTCGGACGTGATCGTGAGTGGACAGTGGGGTGGCAACGACGTCCTCGTCACCACGTCGCTCGCGAGTGGAGGTACGACGACCGTCCACGACGAGGCCTTCCAAGTCATCGTGATGTGCTGATTTCGGTCACAGCGGGTTCCGCTGATAGCCTTTCCCGGTTGCCCTGATCTCGACAAGCTCGATCCGGTCCGATCATCGGGGCGGCGACACGCCGTACGAACGGCCGCGGATCCAGAGTGCCCCGGTGAATAGGCCCGGGCGCGCCGCGCAACGGATAAGGAAGGGAGCTCACGTGTCGATCGGTACCGACGCTGAGACCAAGAAGAAGATCATCGCCGAGTACGCCACCGCTGAGGGCGACACCGGCTCCCCCGAGGTGCAGGTCGCGCTGCTCAGCCACCGCATCTCGCACCTCACCGAGCACCTCAAGGAGCACAAGCACGACCACCACAGCCGTCGTGGTCTGTTGCTCCTCGTGGGTCAGCGACGCCGTCTCCTCAACTACCTCGAGAAGACCGACATCGAGCGCTACCGCTCGATCGTTTCGCGCCTCGGCCTGCGCCGCTAGTCTTGACGGAGGGTCCACCGGTTCCGGTGGACCCTCCGCTAGGTTTCCACTGAACAACTGAATACCTCATAACCACTGGAGCGGTCTGCGGACGTCGGCCCGGTCCTCGGTAGTGGTGAGCGGGCACGACACGAATGCCGTGCCCGAGCACTTCGATCGAAGACCGGCCATCACAACAGGCCACACTTCGTGAGCGCCCTGGGCGTTCGCAGCGGATCCGCTCCGCGATCGAAAGAGACACCCTTGTCTGACGACAACATCTACGCCGTCGAGACCGTTCTCGACAACGGCAAGTTCGGCACCCGCAAGGTCAAGTTCGAGACCGGGCTGCTGGCCCGGCAGGCCGCCGGCTCGGTGACCGCGTACCTCGACGACGACACCATGCTGCTCTCGGCGACCACCGCCGGGAAGCACCCCAAGGACCACTTCGACTTCTTCCCGTTGACCATCGACGTCGAGGAGCGGATGTACGCCGCGGGCCGCATCCCCGGCTCGTTCTTCCGCCGTGAGGGTCGCCCCTCCGAGGACGCGATCCTCACCTGCCGGCTGATCGACCGGCCGCTGCGCCCGACGTTCAAGAAGGGTCTGCGCAACGAGGTCCAGGTCGTCATCACCGTGCTGGCGCTCGACCCCGACAGCCCCTACGACGTGCTTGCGATCAACGCCGCCTCGGCGTCGACGCAGATCTCCGGCCTGCCGTTCACCGGCCCGGTCGGCGGCACCCGCGTCGCCCTCATCGAGGGCCAGTGGGTCGCGTTCCCGACGCACAGCCAGCTCGAGGACGCCGTCTTCGACATGGTCGTGGCCGGCCGCGTCACCGAGACCGGCGACGTCGCGATCATGATGGTCGAGGCGGAGTCCACCGAGGTCACCTGGGAGAAGGTCCAGTCGGGCACCCAGGCCCCGACCGAGGAGATCGTCGCCGGCGGGCTCGAGGCCGCGAAGCCCTTCATCAAGCAGTTGTGCGAGGCCCAGGTCGAGTTGGCCAAGGAGGCCGCGAAGCCGGTCCAGGAGTTCCCGATCTTCCTGGACTACGAGGACGACGTCTACGCCGCTGTCGAGGCCGAGGCGAAGGACGACCTCGCCCAGGCGTTGACGATCGCCGGCAAGCACGACCGCGAGGACAAGCTCGACGAGATCAAGTCCGCGCTGCTCGAGAAGCTCGCACCCCAGTTCGAGGGCCGCGAGAAGGAGATCGGCGCCGCCTTCCGCTCGGTCGAGAAGTCCGTCATGCGCACCCGTGTGCTGCGTGACCAGATCCGCATCGACGGCCGCGGCCCGCGCGACATCCGGCCGCTGTCGGCCGAGGTCGGCGTGGTCCCGCGGGTGCACGGTTCGGCGCTGTTCGAGCGCGGCGAGACCCAGATCCTGGGCATCACGACGCTCAACATGCTCGACATGGCGCAGAAGCTCGACACGCTCTCGCCGGAGACGACCCGTCGCTACCTGCACAACTACAACTTCCCGCCCTACTCGACCGGTGAGACCGGTCGCGTGGGTTCGCCGAAGCGCCGCGAGATCGGCCACGGTGCCCTCGCGGGGCGTGCGCTGGTGCCGGTGCTGCCGAGCAAGGAGGAGTTCCCGTACGCCATCCGGCAGGTCTCCGAGGCGATGGGCTCCAACGGCTCCACGTCGATGGGCTCAGTCTGCGCGTCCACCCTGGCCATGCTTCAGGCCGGCGTGCCGCTGAAGGCGCCGGTCGCAGGCATCGCGATGGGCCTCATCTCCGGTGAGCTCGATGGTAAGACCGAGTACGTCGCGATCACCGACATCCTCGGTGCCGAGGACGCCATGGGCGACATGGACTTCAAGGTCGCCGGCACCTCCGAGTTCGTCACCGCGCTGCAGCTCGACACCAAGCTCGACGGCATCCCCGCCGACGTCCTGGCTGCCGCGCTCACCCAGGCCAAGGAGGCCCGTCTGACCATCCTCGGCGTGATGGCCGAGGCCATCGACGGCGTCGGGGAGATGTCGGAGCACGCGCCGCGGATCATCTCCGTGCGGATCCCGGTCGACAAGATCGGCGCGATCATCGGGCCCAAGGGCGCGGTCATCAACCAGATCCAGGACGACACCGGCGCCAAGCTGAGCGTCGAGGACGACGGCACCGTGTTCATCGGCGC
>DASVMH010000017.1:0-9336 GCA_036384455.1 Marmoricola sp.
GGCGACCCACATCATGATCGCGCCGGCGAGGAAGGCGTGGGTGCCACCGGAGGTGAAGGCGCCCTGGCCGACGAGGTTGTCGACCGCCTTGAGCGCTCCTGCGGAGGCGTGGGCGCCGCTGGCCTGTGCGGCCTGGGCGACCCCTCCGCCGATGCTCTTCGCGCCGTCGGTGATGTAGTGCACCGCGACGGTCGAGAGGGCTGCGAGACCGAGCGCGCCACCGACCTGCTGCATGGTGTTGAGCACGCCCGAGCCGATGCCGGAGTCCTCGGCCTTGACGCCGTGGACGGCGGCCAGGGTCATCGGTACGAAGGTCGCGCCCATGCCCAGCGACATCACCAGGATCCAGGGGAAGATGTCGCTCCAGTAGTTGATCGAGGTGCCCAGGTGGGTCGCCCCGGTCGCGGCGCCGTGCAGGATGTTCGCCGCGGAGGTGTCCACCGAGAGCTGGTGGAACATGAACAGCGCCAGACCGGCGAGCAGCGTGCCGACCCCGGAGATGAACCGCGGGTCGACCTTGCCGACGAGCTTGGAGGACACCGTGGCCGCGATCACCATGCCGACGCTGAACGGCAGGAACGCGACGCCCGTGTGCAGCGAGCTGTAGCCCATGACGTCCTGCACGAACTGCGACAGGAAGTAGAACATCGCGAACATCGCCGCCGGCACGATCATCATCGCGATGAACGCAGTGGCACGAGTGCGGTTGGCGAGGATCCGCAGCGGAAGGAGCGGGTGCTCGACGCGACGCTCGGTCACGATGAACGCGACCAGCAGAGCAAGGCCGGCGGCAAGGGTGATCAGCGTCTCCGGTGCGGTCCACTGGGTGTGGCCGTTGTGGGTCGTGCCCGCGTGGCTGATGCCGTAGACGATGGCGACCAGGCCGAGGGTGCCGGTGAGGGCGCCGGGCAGGTCGAGCTGGCCACGGTTGCGCTCGGACTCGGAGAGTACGCGCGGGGCGACGGCGGCTGCGATCAGGCCGATCGGCACGTTGATGAGGAAGGTGAGGCGCCAGCCCTCGACACCCTGGCCGAACAGGTGCGGCTCGAGGCCGGTGAGCCAGCCGCCGAGCAGGAGGCCGACCGCGGCGCCGACTCCGGACATCGCGGCGTACACGGAGAACGCACGACTGCGGCGTGGGCCGGCCGGGAAGTTCGTGGTGATCAGGGCCAGCGCGGTCGGCGAGGCGAGTGCGGCGCCGAGGCCCTGCAGGCCACGGGACCCGAGGAGCATCAGCTCGTTCTGCGCGAAGCCGCCGAGGCCGGAGGCGAGCGCGAAGATCGTGACGCCGATCATGAACACGCGGCGACGCCCGTAGAGGTCACCGAGGCGACCGCCCAGGAGGAGCAGCCCGCCGAAGGCGAGGGCGTAGCCCGTGACGACCCACTGCAGGTTCGCCTGGGAGACGCCGAGGTCGGTCTTGATGTAGGGCAGCGCGATGTTGGCGATGGTGCTGTCGAGGACCACCATGAGCTGGGCCATGCAGATGAGCACGAGCGCCCAGCCGAGGTGTTGTTTGTGGCTACTGGTGGAGCCTTCCACCGGCGCCGCGAGGGTGTTCGTCACGAGTTCTTCCTTGTTGTCGTCTTCGTGGATGTGGATCCGGACGCGGGGGCTGCCCCGAGCGCCGGCAGGATGAGGGAGTCGATGACGCGCTCGACGACGGCGTCGTCGGGTGCCTGACCCATCACGTACATGCGGTGCAGACACACGCCCGCGAGTGCGGGCGCGATGATCTCGAGATCGGCGGTGGCGGAGATCTCGCCCCGCTCGATCGCGCGCTGGTAGATCGCCCGCGAGGCCTGCTCCTTCGGAGCGATGAAGTGCTTGCGGAACAGGTCGGCGAATTCAGGGTCGGTGCTCACTGCGGTGATCACGGCACCCATGACACCGGTGGTGCGGGGGTTGGAGATGCCGGTGTTGCCGCAGAAGGCTCCGAGCAGGTCGCCGCGCAGGCTGCCCGTGTCCGGGACCTCGACGTCGGGCATGTCCTTGGCCCGGATCAGCGCATCGATCACCAGCGAGGGCTTGGACTCCCAGCGCCGGTAGAGCGTCGCCTTGGAGGCGTGCGCGCGCTTGGCGACGGCGTCCATGGTCAGTCGGTCGTAGCCGACCTCGGTGAGCAGATCGATCGTGACCTCGAGGATCTCGTCCTCGCGATCACCTTCCACCCGGGGGCGTTCGATCGGGGTCATGCGACTCAGGCTCCTTCGATGAAACGAAACGGTTTCGTTCCATCAGATAGTACGCCTCCGTTCCATCAATGCAAGTCCATTTCCTCAGCTGTGATGCAGCACACCCAGACAGGCCTCGGTCGCGGCCCGATCCCATGCGCGAGGGTGACGGAGCATGTAGTGCCCGAGCGGGCCCATGTCGACGAACCGGGTGTACGCCCCGGCGGCCCCTGCGCGCTCCAGCAGTGCGCGGCTGTGCCGGGCGCTGGTGATCTTGTCGCGGGAGCCGTGGGCGGCCACGAGGTGCTTGCCGATGATCGGGCTGACGTCGTCGTCCTTCGGGAACCATGGTGCGAGTCCGACGACGCCGGCGACCGCAGGATCGTCCGCGACGTGCAGTGCGGTGCGTGCGCCCATCGAGTGTCCGAGGAGTACGACGGACACCGGGCCGTACCTCGACGCCACCTCGCGCAGCGCCCACCGCGCATCGGCGAGGGGAGAGGGTTCCCCGATGTCGGCGTTCCAGCCCCTGATCGAGAAGCGGAGCAGCGCGAGATCGACGCCGTGGTCGGCGAGCGGTCGCCGGATTGCTGCCGCCATCGCCCGACTACGGACGTACGGACCCGAGCGCGCCGAGATCTCGTCGAGCCCCGTCTCGGCGCCGCCGTGCAGCATGAGGACGACTCCGTCGGGGGAGCCGCCGTGGTGCCAGTCATGGAGCGCGCGCACGCGCCCATCCAACTACGACGGGTCGGCGACCGAGCCCTCCGGGGAGCGCGAAGGCATCAGGCTGATGGCGAGGTCGGCGATCGCGGTCACCACGATCGTCACGGCCGCGCCGAACATGAGCCCGGCTCCCGGCCCGAAATCGGCCTCACCCCCGGTGTCCGGTTTGGACAGCAGCACCACCGCCGCGATCACCGCGACGACGATCATCGAGATCGGGATGGCGCGCGCGGACGCCGGCAGGGTGGCGGCGGCGAGCGTCAGCGCGACCATCAGCACCAGCAGGATCACTCCGCCCACGGCGGCTCCGCCACCGTCCGCGGGGATCACCGTCCATGCAGCGCGGCATGATGTGGACATGACCGCCCCGCACACCGCGCCGTCCCGGGCGCGCGAGGAGCATGCTCGGCTCAGCGACGAGATCGAGGACGCCCGCTGGCGCTACTACGTCCTCGACGACCCGACGCTCTCCGACGCCGCGTTCGACAAGGCGATGCGCCGCCTGGAGGCGATCGAGGAGGAGCACCCCGATCTGCGGACGCCCGATTCGCCGACGCAGAAGGTCGGCGGTGCGGTGTCGACGGAGTTCACGGCCGTCGACCACCTGCGCCCGATGGAGAGTCTCGACAACGCCTTCAGCCTCGAGGAGATCCAGGCCTGGGCCGCCAGGATCGCGCGCGACGGGGTGAGCGACCCGGCGTACCTCTGCGAGCTCAAGGTCGACGGTCTGGCCATCAACATCCTCTACGAGGACGGTCTGCTCGTCCGCGCACTCACCCGAGGCGACGGCCGCACGGGTGAGGACGTCACCCCCAACGTGCGCACGATCGAGTCGATCCCGAGGCGGCTCACGGGGACGAAGAAGTTCCCGGTGCCCACCCGGGTCGAGGTGCGTGGGGAGGTGTTCCTGCCCGTGGCGGCGTTCGAGCGGCTCAACCTGCGCATGTCCGAGGCCGGTCGGCCGATGTTCGCCAACCCCCGCAACGCCGCGGCCGGCTCGTTGCGCCAGAAGGACCCCCGCAAGACCGCGGGCCGCGGGCTCGACATGGTGTGCCACGGCATCGGGGCTCGCGAGGGCTTCGAGCCCACGGCCCAGTCGCAGGCGTACGAAGCGCTCGCAGCCTGGGGGCTACCGACCTCCGACCGGGTGCGCGTGGTGCCCGATCTGGCGGGCGTGGAGGAGTTCATCTCCTATTACGGCGAACACCGCCACGACGTCGAGCACGAGATCGACGGCGTGGTCGTCAAGGTCGACGACGTCGCCCTGCAGCGGCGGCTCGGCTCCACCTCGCGGGCGCCACGGTGGGCGATCGCGTTCAAGTACCCGCCCGAGGAGGTCAACACCAAGCTGCTCTCGATCGAGGTCAACACCGGGCGCACGGGCCGGGTCACTCCGTACGGCGTGATGGAGCCCGTGAAGGTCGCCGGCTCGACGGTGGAGAACGCCACCTTGCACAACGCCCACGAGGTCAAGCGCAAGGACGTCCGCCCCGGCGACACCGTGATCCTGCGCAAGGCCGGCGACGTGATCCCCGAGATCCTCGGTCCGGTGCTCGCGTTGCGTCCCGAGGGACTGGCCGAGTGGGAGATGCCGACGCACTGCCCGACCTGCGGGACCGCCCTCGCCGAGCAGAAGGAGGGCGACAAGGACCTGCGCTGCCCCAACCATCGGGAGTGCGCGGCCCAGGTGCGTGAGCGCGTCTTCCACGTCGCCTCCCGAGGTGCGTTCGACATCGAGGGGCTGGGGTACGAAGCGGCGGTCGCGTTGCTCGACGCGAGGGCGATCACCAACGAGGGCGATGTCTTCGGGCTCGACGAAGCACGGCTCGTGACCGCACCGCTGTTCACCCGGGCGGCCAAGAAGGACGAGGACGGTCCCCAGCTGAGCGCCAACGGCGCGAAGCTGTTGGCCAACCTCGACTCCGCCAAGGAGCAGCCGCTGTGGCGGGTTCTGGTCGCGCTGTCGATCCGGCACGTCGGACCCACGGCCGCGCGTGCGCTCGCTGCCGAGTTCGGATCGATGGAGGCGATCCGGGGCGCCTCGCTCGAGGCGCTCTCGGCGGCCGAGGGCGTCGGGCCGACGATCGCCGAGGCGGTCGTGGAATGGTTCGCGGTCGACTGGCATGCCGAGATCGTCGACAAGTGGGCGGCGGCGGGGGTGCGGATGGCCGACGAACGTGACGACTCGGTGCCGCAGACCCTCGAGGGACTCACCCTCGTCGTCACCGGCTCACTGCAGGGCTTCACCCGTGACTCGGTCAAGGAGGCGGTCATCAGCCACGGCGGCAAGGCGGCCGGCTCGGTCTCGAAGAAGACCGATTACGTCGTCGTCGGCGACAGCCCGGGCTCCAAGGCCG
This sequence comes from Marmoricola sp., assembly GCA_036384455.1. Classification (GTDB taxonomy): domain Bacteria; phylum Actinomycetota; class Actinomycetes; order Propionibacteriales; family Nocardioidaceae; genus Marmoricola. Next base: position 5,258 of record DASVMH010000017.1, read on the forward strand.
ACAAGGCCGAGCAGCTCGGCGTGCCGATCCTCGACGAGGACGGGTTCGTGGAGTTGTTGCGCGAGGGCCCGCGTACCCCTTGAGGCGGCGGCAGCCGGTTCGTTGACGTCGCGGGGTGACTCCTAGGATTGCGGTCATGCCATCAGCCACCGGATCCGGCCGGGCCGAGATCACCCGCGACGAGGTACGCCACCTCGCGGACCTCGCCCGGATCGACCTCGACGACGCCGAGCTCGACCACCTCGCGCCCCAGCTCTCGGTGATCCTCGACAGTGTCGCGTCGATCTCCGCGGTCGCCGCCGAGGACATTCCGCCGACGTCCCACGCGATCACCTTGACCAACGTCTTCCGTACGGACGTCGTCGAGCCGTCGCTGTCGGCCGAAGAAGCGTTGTCCGGTGCCCCCGCGCAGGAGCAGCAGCGCTTCGAGGTGCCACGGATCCTGGGGGACGAGCAGTGAGCGACCTGATCAACAGGAGTGCGGCCGAGCTCGCCGATGCCCTGGGGAACGGCGAGACGAGCAGCGTCGAGGTGACCCGCGCGCACCTGGACCGCATCGCCGCCGTGGACGGGGCGGTGCACGCCTTCCTGCACGTCGACGCGGACGGTGCGCTCGAGCAGGCTGCGGCGTCGGATGCGCGGAGGGCTTCGGGTTCGCCCGCGTCGCCGCTCGACGGGGTGCCGATCGCCGTCAAGGACGTGCTGGCCACTCGCGGCCTGCCGACGACGTGCGGATCGAAGATCCTGGAGGGTTGGATCCCGCCGTACGACGCGACCGTCGTCGCCCGGCTCAAGGCGGCCGGCCTGCCCATCCTCGGCAAGACCAACATGGACGAGTTCGCCATGGGCTCCTCGACCGAGCACTCCGCGTACGGTCCGACCCACAACCCGTGGGATCTCGAACGCATCCCCGGTGGCTCCGGCGGTGGCTCGGCTGCGGCCGTGGCGGCGTTCGAGGCCCCGCTCGCGCTCGGTACCGACACCGGCGGCTCGATCCGGCAGCCCGGAGCGGTGACCGGCACCGTCGGGGTCAAGCCGACGTACGGCGGCATCAGTCGCTACGGCCTCGTCGCGATGGCCAACTCGCTCGACCAGGTCGGCCCGGTCACCCGATCGGTGCTCGACAGTGCGCTGCTGCACGAGATCATCGGTGGCCACGACGCCCGTGACTCGACCAGCATCGACCAGCCACTTCCCGGCCTTGTCGAGGCCGCCCGTCAGGGAGCGTCCGGTGATCTGTCCGGCGTACGCGTCGGGGTGATCAGGGAGCTTGCCGGTGAGGGTTATCAGGCCGGTGTCCAGCAGCGGTTCGACGAGGCGGTCGCGCTGCTCGTCGGCGCGGGCGCCGAGGTCGTCGAGGTCTCCTGCCCGCACTTCGTGCACGCGCTCGCGGCCTACTACCTGATCATGCCGAGCGAGGCGTCCTCGAACCTCGCCCGCTTCGACGCGATGCGGTACGGCCTCCGCGTCGCGCCGGCCGGCGTCGACGACCCGAGTGCGGAGCAGGTGATGCGCGCCAGCCGCGAGGCCGGCTTCGGCGATGAGGTCAAGCGCCGGATCATCATCGGCACCTACGCCCTGTCGAGCGGCTATTACGACGCCTACTACGGCCAGGCCCAGAAGGTACGCACCCTGATCAGCCGAGACTTCGAGGCCGCCTTCTCCTCTGTCGATGTCCTCGCCTCGCCGACCGCGCCGACCACGGCGTTCACGATCGGGGAGAAGCTCGACGACCCGTTGGCGATGTACCTCAACGATGTGGCCACCATTCCGGCGAACCTCGCGGGCGTACCCGGCATCTCCGTGCCCGCGGGCCTCGCACCGGAGGACGGGCTGCCGGTCGGACTGCAACTGCTCGCCCCCGCGCTCGCCGACGACCGGCTCTACCGTGTCGGTGCCGCTGCAGAGGCGCTGCTGGAGCAGCAGTGGGGTGCGCCGCTGCTCACGCAAGCACCGGCACTGAGCGAAGGGTGTGTGGCATGACCGACGCACTGATCCCCTTCGACGAGGCGCTCGAGAGGTTCGATCCGGCGATGGGCCTCGAGGTCCACGTCGAGCTCAACACCGCCACGAAGATGTTCTGTGGTTGCCCCACCGAGTTCGGCGCCGAGCCCAACACCCAGACCTGCCCGACGTGCCTGGGCCTGCCCGGCTCCATGCCGGTGGTCAACGGTAAGGCGGTGGAGTCGGCGATCCGGATCGGGCTCGCGCTCAACTGCGACATCGCCGAGTGGTGCCGGTTCGCCCGGAAGAACTACTTCTACCCGGACATGCCGAAGAACTTCCAGACCTCGCAGTACGACGAGCCGATCTGCTTCGACGGCTGGACCGACGTGCAGTTCGAGGACGCCGCGGGGGAGACGCAGACCTTCCGCGTCGAGATCGAGCGCGCCCACATGGAGGAGGACACCGGCAAGTCGCTGCACGTCGGCGGCAGCACGGGACGAATCCAGGGGGCGGACTACTCGCTCGTCGACTACAACCGGGCCGGCATCCCCCTGATCGAGATCGTCACCCGACCGATCATCGGAGCAGGGCAGAACGCTCCGCTCGTCGCCCGGGCGTACGTCGCGTACCTGCGCGACATCATCTTGGCCCTGGGCGTCTCCGACGCCCGGATGGAGCAGGGCTCGATGCGCTGCGACGTCAACCTCTCGCTCGCGGAGAAGGGCTCGGGCGCACTGGGCACGCGTACGGAGACGAAGAACGTCAACAGCCTGCGCTCGGTCGAGCGGGCCGCGCGCTACGAGGTGACCCGCCAGGCTGCGGTGCTGTCGTCGGGCGGTTCGGTCCTCCAGGAGACGCGGCACTGGCACGAGGACACCGGCGTCACCACGAGCGGGCGCGAGAAGTCCGACGCCGACGACTACCGCTACTTCCCGGAGCCCGATCTGGTGCCGGTGGCGCCCGCTGCTGCGTGGGTGGAGGAGTTGCGCGCCACGTTGCCGGAGGATCCTCGCGCGAAGCGGGATCGGCTGCAGGCGGAGTGGGGCTTCACCGACCTCGAGATGCGCGACGTCGTTGCGGCGGGCGCGGTCCCGCACATCGAGGAGACGATCGCTGCGGGCACGACCGCCCAGGCGGCACGGAAGTGGTGGCTCTCCGAGCTCGCCCGTCGCGCCAACGAACAGGGCGTCGAGATCGGCGAGCTGCCGATCACACCCGAGCAGGTGGCGCGGATCCAGGCGCTGGTCGACGAGGGTGCGATCAACGACAAGCTCGCCCGTCAGGTCTTCGACGGCGTTCTCGCCGGCGAGGGCTCACCGGATGAGGTCGTCGCCGCACGTGGTCTCGCCGTGGTCTCCGATGACGGTGCTCTCGGCGAGGCCGTCGACCGTGCGATCGCGGCCAACCCCGACGTCGCGGACAAGATCCGCGACGGGAAGGTCGCTGCGGCCGGCGCCCTGATCGGCGCGGTGATGAAGGACATGCGCGGGCAGGCCGACGCCGGTCGCGTCCGCGAGCTCATCCTGGAGAAGCTGAGTTGAGGTCGAGTGCGCAAACGGCGGCTACAGCCACCACTTGCGCACTCGACCCGAGGGCCGGGGTAACCTGACCCCACCAATCACCCACACATGGGACCCGGGGGAAGCCGGTCGAAATCCGGCGCTGACCCGCAACCGTAGGTCGTTCCAGTCACGCTGACTGGGGCGGCAAGCCGGAAAACCCGCCTCGTGTGTCCTCATCAATCGCTGTCGAGGAAAACAGCGGAGGTGGAGCGCGAGTTCCCTTTCCGCTGATGCAGCGGGAAGGAACCACATGACATCGCGATCATGGCATCGGCTCGGTGGCATCGCCACCGCGCTGGCCGTCGGCGCAGCACTGGCTGCCGTCACCGCACCCGCGGACGCCGCCGCGGCTTCGCCCGAGTCCGCAGGAGCCAACTGGCTCGCCGCCCAACTGTCGAACGGCGCCGTCGTCGGTCAGTACGGGGCCGACTACGGCCTCAGTGTCGACACGGCGGTCGCCCTCCAGGCTGCTGGAGGACACGCGAGCGACGTCAATGCGGTTGCCGGCACGTTGAAGGCGCACATCAACGACTACATCACCGGCGACGCCTTCGGTGACACGGGCAGTAC
>DASVMH010000018.1:0-4242 GCA_036384455.1 Marmoricola sp.
CGTTCTGGCACTCGGTGAACACGTCGAGCCGCAGCGCCTTGATCGGCTTGAGCGAGCGCACGTCGTCGGTCAGTCGGCCCGAGCCGAGCTCCAGGGAGACGTTGCGCGGCAGCAGCCGGCTGCCCGAGGCGAGGTTGTTCGTCTGACTCAACGTGGCATTCCAGCCGCCGTTGAGTTCGGTGTAGGAAGTCAGCGTCGAGACGCTCTTCCCGCTCGGGAACTGCTTCTGTTTCGGCGTGGCCACCTTGAGCGCGATGTCGGTGCCGCCCTTGTCGTTGAACACGCGAGCAGACGTACGCCGGGCATCGATGTCGACGTCGATTTCGGTGACCCACTTCGGGAAGCCGTACCCGTCGTGGCCACGGACCTGCGCGATCTCGGTGTTCACCGGCAACGACAGCACGTACGCATGTGTCGCGTCGTTCGCCAGCGTCGAGAGCAGGTCTGCCGTGCCCAGCATTCCGTGTCGAGCCGGACGGACCGCGATGCCCACGGTCGCCTCGGTGTAGAAGTCGATGTCGCACACGTCGTAGCGGAAGAAGACGACCGAGAACAGCCCGATGCCCGGGGCGATCTCCAGCGGGTCGAGCTCGCCAGGCAGCCGTGAGCGGATCGCCCTGGTCGGCGCCAGGTAGGTGAGCTGGGCCTTGGACATCGTGTAGTAGAAGTTCGGCGTCCACGTGGGCCCGATGGCGGACTGGACCTGCGTCTTGGGTAGGGCCCGGAAGAAGTCGACGCTCGCGACGCGGGGGTCCTTCGCCACCGCGTCCAGATCGGCATCCATGCGGAAGCGGTCGAACAAACCGCCCTTCGGCACGCTTACCGTACGGCCGCCGAGATCGACCTCGACCACGTCCGTCCCCAGCTTCGTCCTCGACCCTGCCATGACCACTCCTCGTTAGATGTATGCGGTGTTCACATTCAAGGTAGGCTAGGATGTAAACACCGTCAACATTTCTGGGTGCGAGGAGGGTCACAATGCCGAGTACGACGAAGGACAGCTACCACCACGGCGACCTGCGGGCCGCACTGATCACGACCGCCATGGGCATGTTGGAGCAGGGCGAGTCCTTCTCGATCCGTGCGGTGGCCCGCGAGGCGGGCGTCTCTCCCGCCGCGCCATACCGCCACTTCCCGGACCGCGATGCGCTCGAGTCCGCCCTGGCGGCCCAGGGGCTGCGTGACCTTTACGACGAGCTGACCCGCGATCGCACACCCGCCTCGACGCCGGCAGAGCTGGCGGAGTTGGGCGTCGGCTACGTCGACTTCGCGCTGCGACGACCTGCACTGTTCCGGTTGATGTTCGGCAACGAGTGCGACCACGAGAGCGAGGAACGGGTGCAGGCGGCTGCGGCCATCCACGATCTGCTCGCCACCGCCATCACCACCGTGTTCCCCGAGGGTGACCCGATCGACCTCGCCCTCGCCGGCTGGGGGCTCGTGCACGGCCTCGCGTGCCTCTACATGGACCGCAAGCTCACCGCCCCCTCGTCCGACGACGTCGCCGCCCAGGTGCGTGCGTCGTTCACCGCCGTCCTCTACGTCCGGCCGCCGGCCTGAAGCAACCCTCACCGAAGGAAGAACAGTCATGACCAAGCACATCCTCAACGTCGTCACCAACGTCGCCCACTACGACGACCCCTCACATCCGACCGGGCTGTGGCTCTCCGAGCTCACCCACGCCTGGCACGTCTTCGAAGCTGCCGGCTTCGAGCAGACGCTGGTCAGCCCTGCGGGTGGCACCGTCCCCCTGGAGCCACGGGCGTTGAAGTTCCCCAACTACGACAAAACCGCCAAGGCGTGGCGCGCCGATCCGGCGAAGATGGCGCTGCTGGAGAACACCCTCGCCCCCGACCAGATCGACTCGACCGCGTACGACGCCATCTACTTCACCGGCGGCCACGCGGTGATGTACGACTTCCCCGACAGCGAGGGCCTGCAGCGGATCACCCGCGAGATGTACGAGCGCGGCGCCATCGTCTCCTCGGTGTGCCACGGGTACTGCGGCCTGCTCAACACGACCCTCTCCGACGGCAGCTACCTGATCGCGGGCAAGCACATGACCGGCTTCGCATGGGCCGAGGAGGTCCTCGCCCGGGTCGACAAGCTGGTGCCGTACAACGCCGAGGAGCGCGCGAAGGAGCGCGGCGCGCTCTACGAGAAGGCGCGGCTCCCGTTCGTCTCCTACGCCGTCGTCGACGGCAACCTCGTCACGGGGCAGAACCCCGGCTCCGCGAAGGAGACCGCGACGAAGGTGGCCGCCCTGCTGTAGGGAGGATCGAAAATTTCGGTGGAGCTGAGGGGATTCGAACCCCTGACCCCTTGCATGCCATGCAAGTGCGCTACCAACTGCGCCACAGCCCCGCGTGCCCGTGTGGGCAACAGCGGAAATATTAGCGGGCGGCCACCTGCGATGCGAAATCGGGGGCGATGAGCGCTGCCGCGGCTTCCGGATCCACGTTGTACGCCACCAGTCGCAGGCCGAAGTCGTTCTCGGCGAGCACTGCGACCGAGCAGTTGGCCAGGCCGGCGAGGTTGCCGGGTGCTGCGGGCCAGTCGAGCAGAGCACTCAGCGCAGTCTTGAGGCACGTCCCGTGCCTGACGGCGACACCGACGCCGTCGGCCGGCAGCTCGGCGAGGTGGTCGCGCAGCGCAGCGACGGTACGCGCCGCGACCTCCTCGATGGTCTCCTCACCCGGCCCGGCCGCACCAGTACGCCAGGCGGCGTACTCCGCCGGGAAACGGTCGGCGAACTCGGCGTGCGTCATGCCGGAGCGATCGCCCACGTCGTACTCCCTCAGGCGTGGGTCGGACTCGACCGGTAGCCCACAGGCGGCACCGATGGCCGCCGCCGTCTGGTGAGCACGGCGCAGGTCGCTCGACCAGAGCCGCACGGGTTGCAGCGGCGCCAGCCCTGCGGCGAGCTCCTCGGCCTGGGCACGCCCGACGTCGTCGAGGGGCACGTCGGCATGGCCCTGCAACCGCAACTCGTGGTTCCAAGCGGTGCGGCCGTGTCGGGCCAGGATCAGGGTGCGGCTCATCGCGGCGCGTGGACGGCGTCGGGGAGCTCGACCTCGGGGCAGTCGTGCCACAGGCGCTGGAGGGCGTAGAACTCGCGCTCCTCCTGATGCTGGACGTGCACCACGATCTCGCCGTAGTCGAGCAACACCCAGCGGCCCTCCTGATAGCCCTCGCGCCGGATCGTGTGCGCGCCGGCCTCGCGCAGCTTGTCCTCGATCTCCTCGACGATCGCGCGCACCTGCCGGTCGTTGCCGGCCGAGCAGATCAAGAAGGCGTCGGTGATGGCGAGCTGCTCGGAGACGTCGTAGGCGACGATGTTCTCGGCCAGCTTGTCGGCGGCCGCGAGAGCGGCGATCTCGACCAGGCGCCGCGCCTCCTCGGAGACGCTCATGATCGGGCCGCCGCGTAGAGGCCGTGCTTGGCGATGTACTGCACGACGCCGTCGGGGACGAGATACCAGACCGGCTGGCCGCGACCGGTGCGCTCGCGGCACTCGGTCGAGCTGATCGACAGCGCCGGGATCTCCAGAAGCGTCACCCGGTCTGCGGGGATGTCCTTCAGCGACGACTGCTCCATGGCGTACCCCGGTCGGGTGCAACCGACGAAGTGGGCGAGCGCGAACAACTCGTCGGCGTCGCGCCACGTGAAGATCTCCGCGAGCGCATCGGCGCCGGTGATGAAGTAGAACTCGACGTCGTCGCCGTAGACCTGATGGAGGTCCCGCAGCGTGTCGACCGTGTAGGTCGGGCCGTCACGGTCGATATCGACGCGCGAGACGGTGAAGCGGGGGTTGGATGCGGTCGCGATCACCGTCATCAGGTAGCGGTGCTCGGCCGGGGACACGGACTGATGCGACTTCTGCCACGGCTGCCCCGTGGGCACGAACACGACCTCGTCGAGGTCGAACCACGCCTGCACCTCGCTGGCAGCCACCAGGTGGCCGTGGTGGATCGGGTCGAAGGTGCCGCCCATCACCCCGACCCGTCGCACAGCTGCGCCGTTCAGGAGTGGTCGCGGCCCTTGCCGAAGGCGAGCATGGCGAAGAGCAGGAGGAGCAGGATGACCAGAGCGGTGGCACCGATGAGCCAGTGCCTGCCGTGGTCGGAGGTCTCCAGCGCGATGGTCAGGGCAGTCATGGGGCCAAGCTTATCGGCTCCGGCCCCGCATCTGTGCAGCGGTGCGCGATCACGTGACCACGACCCCGGCGCCGAGCAGGATCGC
>DASVMH010000019.1:0-5287 GCA_036384455.1 Marmoricola sp.
CGTCAGAGTTTTGGGGTCTCGGCGCGAAAACCCGTCAGAGTTTTGGGGTCTCGGCGATCAGGGCGTAGGCGTCGTCGGGCGAAACGACCCGGCAGCCCAGAGACTCGGCGTGCCGGACCACGGCGGCCTGCTCGCGCAGCAGCCGCCAACCGCGGCGCACCAGCACGAGCGGCGGCTTGCGGTGCTCGCGCAGGTCACGGACCAACCGGCGGACGAAGGTGCGCGGCGGCCACTGGGTGACGCAGTACGCCCCGGCGAGAACACCCATCTCCGCGCAGCCGCCGACGACCTCCTGGGCGAAGATGCCCTCCGCCACGACCAGCGACGCATCCCCGAGACGCAGCTCGTGCCAGTCGGTGCGGCGGCTGGACGAGATGTCGTACGCCGGGACGCGCGTGCACCCGGTGCGGCAGAGCTCGCCGATCGCGGCAAGGGCGGCGTCGCGGTCCCACGACCGCGGGTCGTCCCAGTCGACGATCGGGGTGCCACCGGCCAGCTCGATCATGGGCAGGTCGGGATCGTCGATCTCGCGGTAGAAGTCGTCCAGGCGCAGGATCGGCAGGCCGAGGCGCGCGGCCAGGTGCGACTTGCCCGCACCGGACGGACCGGCGAGGACGACGACGCGTGCGCTCACGAGACGCGGTCGTGGATCAACGGCGTCGGCTCGAACGAGTCGCCGACGGAGAAGCCACCCTCCAACGACGCCAGCGCGCGCTCGAAGCGCTCGGGCTCGTCGGTGTGCAGGGTCAGGAGCGGCTGACCCTCGGTCACCTCGTCGCCAGGACGCGCGTGCCATTCGACACCCGCCCCGGCCTGGACGGTGTCGCCCTGGCTGGCCCGCCCGGCCCCCAGCCGCCACGCGGCCAGGCCGACCGCCATCGCGTCGAGACGGGTGAGCACACCGCTCGCCGGGGCGGCGACGACGTGGGTCTCGCGTGCCGTGGGCAGCTCCGCCGCCGGATCGCCGTTCTGTGCGGAGATCATCGCCCGCCATGCGTCCATCGCCCGTCCCGAGGCCAGCACGTCGGCGGGATCGACGTCGCCGCGACCGGCGCCCGCAAGCATCTCCCGGGCCAGAGCCAGGGTGAGCTCGACGACGTCGGCAGGGCCGCCGCCGGCCAGCACCTCGACGGACTCCCGCACCTCGAGTGCATTTCCTGCCGTCAGGCCGAGTGGGGTGTCCATGTCGGTCAACAGCGCAACGGTGTTGACCCCTGCGTCCTTGCCCAGCTCGACCATCGTCGTCGCGAGCTCACGAGCGCGGTCGAGGTCCTTCATGAACGCGCCGCTGCCGACCTTCACGTCGAGGACGAGGGCACCGGTGCCCTCGGCGATCTTCTTGCTCATGATCGAGCTCGCGATCAGCGGGATGGCCTCGACGGTGCCGGTGACGTCACGCAGCGCGTAGAGCTTCTTGTCCGCCGGGGCGAGCCCGGAGCCGGCGGCACAGATCACCGCGCCGACGTCCTCGAGCTGGGCGAGCATCTCCTCGTTGGAGAGCGCAGCCCGCCAGCCGGCGATCGACTCCAGCTTGTCGAGGGTGCCGCCGGTGTGCCCGAGGCCCCGCCCCGACAGCTGCGGGACCGCGACCCCGCACGCCGCGACCAGCGGGGCGAGCGGCAGCGTGATCTTGTCGCCGACTCCCCCGGTCGAGTGCTTGTCCGCAGTCGGGCGCGACAACGACGAGAAGTCCATCCGCTCCCCACTGGCGATCATCGCCGCGGTCCAGCGCGCGATCTCGGCACGGTCCATGCCGTTGAGGAGGACCGCCATCGCCAGCGCCGACATCTGCTCGTCGGCGACCACACCGCGTGTGTACGCGTCGACGACCCAGTCGATCTGGGAGTCCGTGAGCCGGCCCCGGTCGCGCTTGGTGATGATCACCTCGACGGCGTCGTGGGCCTCAACCATCGGATCGCCCCAGGTCAGCGGGGCCGAAGGCGTCCGGCAGCACCTCGGCCATCGTGCGGATACCGGCACCGGTCAGCAGTTGCAGCTGCGGTCCGCCGTGCTCCCAGAGCAGTTGGCGACAGCGCCCGCACGGCATCAGGAGCTCGCCCCGCCCGTCGACGCAGACGAAATGCGTCAACCGGCCACCGCCGCTCAGGTGCAGGTCGGAGATCAGGCCGCACTCGGCACACAGGGTCACGCCGTAGGACGCGTTCTCGACGTTGCAGCCGCTGACGGTGCGGCCGTCGTCCACGAGGGCCGCAGCACCCACAGGGAAGTCGGAGTAGGGCACGTACGCATGGGCCATCGCCTGCCGAGCCTCGATGGTCAGTGCGTCCCAGTCGGCGTCCACACTCAGTCCTTCACGTACGGCTCGCCGTCCGCAGCGGGCGCCCGCACCCGGCCGACGAGGCCGGCGACCGCGAGGATGGTGGCGAGGTAGGGCAACATCGCGAGGAAGTTGGACGGGATCGAGGGCACCGTGATCGCGAGGAGGTTCTGCAGGGCGCTCGCGAAGCCGAACAGCAGCGCCGCTCCCACGGCGCCGCGTGGACTCCACCGGCCGAAGATCAGCGCCGCCAAGGCGATGAAGCCGTTGCCGGAGGTGATGTTCTTGGCGAAGGCACCCACCGAGCCGACCGTGAAGTAGGCGCCGCCGAGCCCGGCGACCGCGCCGCCGAGAACGACATTGCGGTAGCGCATCGCGAGCACCTTGATGCCCACGGTGTCCGCCGCCTTGGGGTGCTCCCCGACCGCGCGGGTCCGCAGGCCCCAGCGGGTGCGGAAGAGCGCAACGTCGATCACGATGATCAGCACATACGCGAGGTAGACGACGATGTTGGCCTTGAACAGCAGCGGTCCGAGGATCGGGATGTCGCTGAGCAACGGGATGTTGATCGTCTGCAGCACGTCGGGACTGTTGAGTTTGTCCGCGTTGGGTTGCATGAAGGCGTCGTAGAAGAAGCCGGTCAGACCCAGGGCGAAGACGTTGAGGACCACGCCGAGCACGACCTGGTTGACCAGATAGGTGATCGAGAACGCCGCCAGCAGGAGCCCCATCAGGGCACCCGAGATCATCGCTGCCGGGAGGCCCCAGTAGCTGCCGATCAGCGACCCGACCAGCGCGGCCGCCCATGCTCCCGCAAGCATCTGGCCCTCGATCGCCACGTTGATCACGCCGGAGCGTTCGCACAGCACACCGGCGAGCGCGCCGAGGATCAGCGGGACAGCCAGTGCGACGGAATTCTGCAGCAGACCGACGATGTCGAGGGTGACGCCGTCACCGCGGGCCGAGACCCAGCACAAGAACGCGATCATGAACGCCGTGAAGGCCGCCGCGAGTGCCCACGGCACCGCCCGGCGACGGAATCCGCGTGCCAGGTGCCACACGCCGAGACCGACCACGACGAGCCCGAGCACGAGGGCGGTCCACCTGCCGGGGAGCACGAGATCGGGGATCGTCACCGAGGTGGTGCCGGCTCCGACGTTGAGGTGGGCATCGTGTCCCGAGCCCAGTTGCAGCGCGAGGAACTCGATCGTGACGACGCCGAGTGCGATCAGGAGGATGCCGGTGACGATGCGCTGGCGCTTGGAGGTGCGCGTGATGACCTCGTGCTGGACGACGACCTCCTCCGCGGCCTCCGCTGTCACGGCGCTCATCCGTTCCACCCCTTCGCCAACTCGGCACCCACTCCCTCGCCCGAGGTCTTGAGCCGGAAGATCGCCCGGATCACCGCCGGTGCCGCGATGAACAACACGATCAGCGACTGGATGACCTGGACCAGGTCGATCGGGGTGTAGGTCTGCATCACGCTGCCGCCGGCGTGCAACGCGCCGAAGAGCAATCCCGCGAAGACGGTGCCGACCGGATTGGCCCGGCCCAGCAGCGCGACCGTGATCGCGTCGAAACCGATACCGGCGTCGATGTCGCCGGTGATCTGGGTGTTGGTGCCCAGGATCTGACTCACGCCGGCGAGACCGCACAGGGCTCCGGAGATCAGCATCACCGTGGTGTAACTGCCCTCGACGTTCATCCCGGCCGTACGCGCCGCGAACGGGTTCGCGCCGACGGCGCGCAGGCGGAATCCGAGGCGGCTGTATTTCAGCAGCCACCACGTGAACGCGGCGGCGAGCAGGGACAGCAGCAGACCCGCGTGGACACGCATCGTGTCGCCGAACAGCGGGAAGAGGGTGGCGTTGTGATCGACCGGGTTGGAGATCGCCTGGCCGTACGGCGGTGCCTGGAAGCCCTTGACGGACAGCAGGTAGGCAAGGAATGCGTACGCGACGTAGTTGAGCATGATCGTGGTGATCACCTCGTGGGCGCCGGTGCGGGCCTTGAGCCACCCGGAGATGCCGCCCCAGATGGCCCCGCCGAGCAGGCCCGCCACGATCGCCGCAACGACGTGGATCCCCGCGGGCATGTGCCAGTGGAAACCGACGAACCCCGCGAAGACAGCACCCATGATGATCTGTCCCTGACCACCGATGTTGAAGAGTCCGGCACGGAAGGCGAGACCGACCGACAGGCCGCCGGCGATGAGCGGTGTCGCGTTGACCAGCGTCTCCGAGATCGGGCCGAGGTATCCGGCCAGGGTGCCGTTGGAGGCGGTGTTGGGGTTGAAGATCGCGCCCTCGAACAACGCCCGGTAGGCGTGTCCGATAGCGGTGCCGCCGCGGGTGAAGGTGTCCCAGGGGTACTGGAAGAAGTAGCCCATCGCCTGCCGGGTCGGCTGGTCGGAGATCGCGATCAGGATCGCGCCGATGATCATCGCGGCGACGAACGCCAAGGTGGTCACCAAGATGGTGTCCCAGACGCCTGCTCGGCGGGGCTTCTTCGCCTCGGGTGGCGCGTCGGGTGCCGGCTGGTCCGCGGGCACGGCGGCGGTGTCGGTCGTCACTGGATCCTCCTCACGCCGTCTCCTTGTCGGGCGTGTTGCCCGCCATCAACAGGCCGATCGTCTCGGCGTCGGTGCCGCCGGGCACCTCGCCGATGATCTTGCCGCGATACATCACGCCGATGCGATCCGCGAGACCGAGCACCTCGTCGAGCTCGCTGGAGACCAGGATCACCGCGGCCCCGTTGTCACGCTCGGTGACGATGCGTCGGTGCACGAATTCCATCGAGCCGACGTCGAGGCCCCGGGTCGGCTGGGCAACGATGAGCAGCTTGAGCGGCCGCGACAGCTCACGGGCGAGCACGACCTTCTGCTGGTTGCCGCCGGACAGGGTCGAGGCGGCATGGTCGATCGAGGAGGTGCGTACGTCGTACTCCTCGACGCGCTCGTGGGCGTTGCGTTGGATCAGGCCGAGGTCGAGGTTGAACCCCTTGCTGAAG
>DASVMH010000020.1:0-4329 GCA_036384455.1 Marmoricola sp.
CGGATCCGCACCGCGTCACCACGCCCACCGACATCGGCGATCAGCCGCGACAACTGGTCCGCGACCGCGTCGAACTCGACCATCTCATCGAAACTCTGGCTCAGGGTCTCGTGCACGACGGCGATCGCGGCGACCCGGCGGACGGCCTCCTCGAGCGCCTCCTGACCGGGCCTGTCGGGCAACCGCCGGGCCTGGAGCCGGAGCAGCGCGGCCACGGTCTGGAGGTTGTTCTTCACCCGATGGTGGATCTCCCGGATGGTCGCGTCCTTCGTGACCAACTCCCGGTCGCGTCGGCGCAGGTCGGTGACGTCGCGCAGCAGCACGAGTGCCCCGGTCCGGTCCCCCTCGGGGCGCAGTGGGATCGAGCGGATCACCACCGTCGCCGCATCGTTACCGAGCTCGGTGTCGCGTGGCCGCCGACCGCCGAGCGCTGCCGACAGCGTCTCCTCGTCCTCCCGACGATTCGCGGGGACCAGCCCGCGGGAGATCTCGGCGAGGTTCTGCCCGGTCAGGTCACCGGTCAGGCCGAGCTTGCGATAGACCGACAACGCGTTGGGGCTGGCATAGGAGACGTGACCCTCGGCGTCGAGTCGGATGAAGCCGTCACCGACCCGAGGGCTGTCCGCGTGATCGCCCCGCTCCCCGGGCTGCGGCAACAATCCCGACGCGATCATCCGGGACAGGTCCGCAGCCGCCTGGAGATACGAGAGCTCCAGCCGCGACGGCGTGCGCACGCCGTGCAGGTTCGTGTTACGGACGACGACCCCGACGATCCGGTCTTCGTGCCGCACGGGGATCGCCTCGACCCGCACCGGGATGTCGTCGCGCCACTCCGGATCGCCATCGCGCACGATCCGGCCCTCGGCGTACGCCTGGGCGATCAGCGGCCTGCTCGCCGGCGTCACGAACGTACCGACGATGTCGTCGACGATCGCCGTGGGACCCGTCGTCGGGCGCATGTGTGCCGCGGCCCAGAAGCCGCCGTCATCTCGATCGGCGACCCAGAGCACCAGGTCGGCGAAGGAGAGATCCGCGAGGATCTGCCAGTCGGCGACCAGCAACGACAACCAGTCGAGGTCGTCGCCGTCGAGGGCCGTACGGGCGCGCACCACCTCTGCCAACGACGCCATGCGGTCAGCGTAGCCAGGGGACGCCGGGCACAATGGGCCCATGGTCCCGGCGTTCTGGCAAGCAGTGGTCGCCGACGGGCTGAAAGTGCCCGAGGGTCGCGCCCTCGACGAGATGACCGTCGAACTCACGGAGATGCTCGGCAGCCCCGATCCCGACGTGCGTGACGGCCTCGCCTACCCGGTGCTGGCGACCTGGATCGACGACGGTGTCTATGACGACCTGCTGACCGGGCTCGGCGACGGCATGGCGGTGGGATTCGAACGTGGCCTCGGCGGCAGTGGCACCGACGACGTGTTCGGACGCAGCTACTCCGCGCTGGTGCTGGCCGAGTGCGTCGAGCGCGACACCCACGCCGGACTCGTGCCGACCGAGACGATCCTGCGGTGGGGGGACCGGATCGCGTCGTGGCTGATGGCCGAGCGGGACCAACGCGGGTTCGTCCCGAAGAAGGGCTGGGCACACGCGATCGCGCACGGCGCCGACGCGATCGGCGCACTGGCGCGCTCCCCCAAGCTCGGCCGCAACGAACTCACCGTGCTGCTCGACGTCATCGGCGACCGGCTGCTCGCCCCGACCGAAGCCTTCTGGGTCGCCGGGGAACCGGACCGGCTGGCGCTCGCGGTCGTCTCGATCCTGCGGCGCAACGTGTTGCCGCTGAAGCTCATCGAGCCGTGGATCGCCCGGATCGCGGCCGGCGCCAGCCCCGACGGCGACGTCCTTCGGCACCCGTACTTCGTCTCCGGGAACGCGCAGAACTTCCTGCGCTCGCTGCATCTACAGCTCAGCCTGGGCGGCCCACCACCGAAGATCCGCTCCGACCTCACACTGGTGCTCGTCGAACATCTTCGCGCCACCAACCCGTACTTCTTCGTGCCGGTGCCCGCGAATTGAGTGCGCGCATCGGGTCGCGCACGGTTGCGTCCGTACGCGGGTGACGGGGCTCCGTCTCGACTAATTCGTAGATCGCAGTCACTGGGTGACTGCGATCTACGAATTAGTGGGGAAGCATCCCATCAAGACGAGACAACCACGTACAAACCCGACAGCCGACCGGAAAGCCCAAGCACCCGTCCACCGCCCTCGTCGGTGCAAAGGACCGCGGCCCACTACGGCCAGAAACCCGTCGTCATACACCGCCCCAACGCTTACGAACCGCGCGGCAGCGGGCCCCTCAGTTGCCTGTGTTCTCCGTGGAGCCGGCGGGGCGGGCGGCGAGGTCCTCGTCGAGGCGGATCAGGCCCGGGCCGTCGTTGTCGATCAGGCGGACGCGGCCGACGATCTCGCTGACCGTGGCCTCCTCCTCGACCTGCTCGTTGATGAACCAGTCGAGCAGCGGGCGGGAGTCGAGGTCGCCCTCGTCGAGGGCGGCGCGGTAGAGCGTGCGGATCGACTCCGAGACGCGCTGCTCGTGGGCGAACGCCGCCTCGAAGCACTCGAGGACCGAGTCCACCTTCACCGAAGGAGCGTTGATCGCACCGATCTGCGGGTGGTTGTCACGGTCGGAGACGTGATCGATGAACTTGTTGGCGTGGACGATCTCCTCGTCGGCCTGGTGGCGCAGCCAGGCGGCGATGCCCGGCAGGTCGCGGGTCTCCATCTCGATCGCGAGCTGCCGATAGACCATCGACGCCTCGAACTCGAGAGTGATCTGCTTGTTGAACGCTGCCTCTAGGGAGTCGCTGAGCTTCATGATCCGAACCTATCCGTCCGTGGGTCAGGCGTTGGGGCGCTTGCCGTGGTTGGCGCCCTTCTTCTTGCGTGCACGACGCTTGCGGCCGGTCTTACCCATGGATCCTCCTCAGCTGGCTCGTCGGAATGCGGCATCCATTGTCTCAGGAGCCTCGCCGCGGACGAAATCAGCCCTCGTCAGGACTCTTCCAGCCGGATCTGCACCTGCCGGATCGAGAGCTGCACCCGCTGGCGCAACTCCGCCGGGGCCGTCTCGTGGCACGACCGCGCGACCAGCATCTTGACGGTGCGCTCGAGGTTGTATTTGACCAGGCACGGCCCGCACTCCTCGAGGTGCTGCTGGATCTGGGCGCAGTCGGCCTGATCCAGTTCGTTGTCGAGGAAGACGAACATCCGCGACAGCACCTCGGAGCAGTCGCCCGTGCCGGCGCTGCCGTGGTCGTGGGCCGAGCCGCTCATGTCGGGGTTCCCGCAGCCCATCACTCGCCTCCCGTCGTGCCGGAGGGGAGCAGATCGTTCTCGCGGACGTAGTCGGTCAGCATCTCGCGCAACTGCCGGCGACCCCGGTGCAGGCGCGACATCACGGTGCCGATCGGGGTGCCCATGATCTCGGCGATCTCCTTGTAGGGGAAGCCCTCGACGTCCGCGAGGTAGACGGCGAGCCGGAACTCCTCGGGCAGCCGCTGCAGCGCGTCCTTCACGTCGGAGTCGGGCAGATGCTCGAGCGCCTCGGTCTCCGCGGACTTCAGGCCCGAGGAGGTGTGTGCCTCGGCACGGGCGAGCTGCCAGTCCTCGACGTCCTCGGCCATGGACTGTTGCGGCTGCCGCTGCTTCTTGCGGTAGTTGTTGATGAACGTGTTGGTGAGGATGCGGTAGAGCCAGGCCTTGAGGTTGGTGCCCGGCTTGAACTGGTGGAAGGCGGCGTACGCCTTCGCGAACGTCTCCTGGACCAGGTCCTCCGCGTCGGTGGGGTTGCGGGTCATCCGCATGGCTGCGGAGTAGAGCTGGTCGAGGTACGGCAGCGCGTCGGTCTCGAAGCGCAACTGGCGCTCCGCGTCGGTCTCGGTGGCAGGATCCACCACGGGAGCCTCGTCGAGCTCCGCCGTGGGGTCCGTCGGCAGGTCTGTCATCGTCTCCCAGCGTAGTGGTGCGTCGAGCATGGCCAACATGTCTGCCTCAACAACCACCTAGCCGTGTCGATTCCCGGCGACGTCACGGACCAGCCACTCGAGCACGCCCTCGCACAGGATCGCGGTCGCCTCGTCGGCGCTGACGGTGTCGTCGCGGACGCGTTTGGGGACCTTCAGCGCGTGATCACCTCCGGGGATCGGCACCAGTTCGGTGTCGTCGGGGAACTCCTCCGGCCGCCCGAACGGATCGTTGCCGCCCTGGATGACCAGCGTCGTCACGCCGGCCCCGGCGAGTTCGTCGACGCGGGAGCGGTCGGCGCGGCCCGGCGGGTGCAGCGGGAACGCGAGCGCGAGCACGCCCGCCGCGCCGACCGTGCTC
>DASVMH010000021.1:0-17190 GCA_036384455.1 Marmoricola sp.
GTGCGGCAGCTGATCGACGATGGCCGCCTGCGCGTTCTTCATGTACGCCGGACTCTTGCCTCCCGCGATGACGAGCGTGGGGGTAGCGACGCCGGCGTACTCACCCTCCGGCAGCGTCTCGCCACGCTGGAACGGCGCCACGAACGAGAGGTCGTACGGCAACGTGTGCGCGACCGCCTTCATCTTGCTCCACACCGGGAACAGCGGCATCACCGCGACCATCGGGGCGGGCGCGCCGACCGCGCGCAGGAACGCCTTCACCGCGCCGCCGTGGTCACCGGATCCGACCATCGCCCGGACCCGGTCGACCAGATCGGCCGCGACCGGGTCATGGGTGTCGTCGAGGATGTAGGGGACCTCGTACGCGACCAGCCGGTCGATCGCAGAGCCCGCCCGTGCGGCCCTCAGTGCCAACGCCGCGCCCGACGACGCCGAGAACACGTGCGCGTGCCCGCCCGCGGCAGCGATCACGGCATCGAGGTCCTCGACCTCGCGCTCGACGGAATAGTCGCTCGCGCCGGCGCCGCTCTCGCCACGGCCGCGACGGTCATAACAGATCGTGGTGAACCGGTCGGCGAGCGTCTCGGCCAAGGGCCGGGACGGGCCCATCGCACGCTGGCACATGGCGCCGTCGACGAACACGAGCGCGGGGCCAGTGCCCCGGGCCTCGTAGGCGATCCGGGTGCCGTCGGCGGACGTGGCGAAGAGCGTGTCGGTCATGATTCCTCCTGGGGTGATGATCTCGGATGACTTCGGGCCTGCTCGGCCCTTCGAGCAAGGACGGCGCGCTCGGCCTCGTTGCGGGTGAGTGCAGCCGCGCGATCGAACGCGGTCGCCGCTTCGTCGGCCCGACCCGCGCGCAGCAACAGGTCGCCGGTCACGGCCGGGCGCACCGGGCTGTCAGCCAAAGCATCCGCGGGAAGCGCGGCGAGGATCTCCAGGCCGGCCTCCGGGCCACGGGCACGTCCGTGGGCGACCGCCCGGTTCACCTCAACCACCGGCCCGGGCGCCGTTGACGCGAGCACGTCGTAGAGCCGGGCGATCCGGGTCCAGTCGGTCTCGTCGGCGGTGCGGGCCTGCATGTGCACGCCGGCGATCGCGGCTTGCAGGAAATAGCTGCCGACGGGCTTGGCTCCCCGTGCCAACTGCTCCGCCCGGTCCAACGCCGCGAACCCTCGCCGGGTGAGCAACTGGTCCCAACGACGGCGGTCCTGGTCGGCGAGCAGGACTGGCACGCCGTGGGCGTCCGTACGCGCCGGCAGCCTGGCCGCGTGCAACTCCACCAGCGCCTGGAGCGCGTGCGCGTCGGGTTCTCCGGGAAGCATCGCGGCAACCATCCGCGCCAGGCGTACGGCCTCGTGACACAGGTCGGCGCGGAACCACTCGTTTCCGGCAGTCGCCGTGTGACCTTCGTTGAAGATCAGGTAGATCACCGAGAGCACGTCGTCGAGCCGATCGATCCGGGCGGCGAGGTCGGGCATCTCGAACTCCGCCCGCTCGAGCGCGAGCGTGCGCTTCGCGCGGGTCAGTCGCTGCCCCATCGCCGCCGCGGAGACCATGAATGCCCGCGCGATCTCCGCGGTGCTCAGGCCGGCGACCAACCGGAGCGTCAGCGCGGCCCGCGAGTCCGGGGTGAGCGACGGGTGGCAGCACAGGAAGATCAGCCGGAGGACGTCGTCCTCGACGTGATCGACCTGGCCGGCCATGTCGTCCTCCTCGGATGGGTCGTGCTCGTGAGCGAGCACGCTCCCGTGCCGCCGGGCGACCTCGTTGCGCCGGAACACATCGATGGCGCGACGCCGGGCGGTGGTCGTCAACCACGCGCCAGGCGACGCCGGGATTCCGTCGCGCGGCCACTGCTCGAGTGCGGCGACCAGGGCATCCTGGGCGAGATCCTCGGCCAACGCGACGTCGCCGGTCAGCCGCACGAGCGTCGCGATCAGCCGGGCCGACTCCGCGCGCCAGGCGGCGGTGACGGCCGCCTCGGTCGCGATCATGCGGGCTACTTGCCGCCGACCTCGTCGGGCCCGGCGATGCGACGGACCTCGACGCTGCCTTCCCAACCGGGCCAGAACTGCCGGTGCAACTCGACGAGCTGACGGGCGCCCTCGACGGCCTCGTCGTGGTCGCGGAACTCCAGGACGGAGTATCCGCCGACCTCCTCCTTGCCCTCGGCGAACGGCCCGTCGAACGTGGTCATCTCGCCGCCCCGCAGCCGGATCTCGGTGCGGAACGTCTCGGAGTGGAGCCCGCCGCCGTCGACGAAGACCCCGTCGGCGATGTTGCGCTGGATGTGTTCGTCCATGGCCTCGATGAGCGCCTGCGGCGGCTCGCCCTGGCCCGGGACCATCTTGACGAATCCCATGTATCGCATCGGTATGCCTCTCTTGAGCGGTCCAACCCCGATCGGGGCCGGTTCACCACTACGTCGAACGTACGCGGCCGATTCCGACATCATCGCCGAGAGATTCTTTTCAGCGGCGTTTGACGAGGCGGACCGTGCCGGGCGCGACCTCCCCGGGCAGCAGCCGATAGCCGGCCTTCTTGTACATCCGCAGGTTCCGGGCGCTGCCGGCGCCGGTGAACAGGGCGTATCCCGTCGCCGAGTCGGGGGCGGCGGCCTCGATCCGCTCGAAGAGGATCCTGCCCAGGCCGCGACCGCGCAGGTCCGGGGCGACCATGAGCCGGCCGAGCTCCCAGGTGTCGCCGTCCAGGAGACCCCGGGCCGCCCCGACCAGACGTCCGTGCGACCGAGCGACGAGCACGACGCCACGGCCCGACCAGCCGCGCACATCGTCGAGGTCCTCGTGGAGTGCGGGCACATGGGCGTCGGGGTTGTCCTGCTGCTCGCTGACCCAGCAGGCGAGCTGCAGGGTGAGGATCTCGCCGGCATCGCCGGGCACCGCCGGGCGGATGTCGACGTCGTCGAGCGCCGCGGACCGCGCGAGCAGGTCGGGCCTGCGCGTCGCGGTGCGGCGTACGGACTGCTCGTGACGCCACGCGGCGATCCGCCCGTGGTCTCCGGACAGGAGCACCTCGGGGACGTCGAGACCGCGCCAACTCGCCGGCTTGGTGTAGCTGGGGTATTCCAAAAGGCCGCCCGTGTCGGCTGCGTGGGACTCCTCGACGATCGACTCGGCGTTGCCCATGAAGCCGGGCAGCAGCCGGATCGTGGCCTCGATCATCGCCATGGCGGCGACCTCGCCGCCGTTGAGGACGTAGTCGCCGAGAGAGAGCTCGCGGACGCTGATCCGGGTCGCGGCATCGTCGAGCACGCGCTGATCGATCCCCTCATAGCGACCACACGCGAAGACGAGGTGGTCGACACCGGACAACTCATGCGCGATCTTCTGGGTGAACCGCTCCCCCGCGGGTGTCGGCACGATGAGCGCTGTGTCGTCCGCAGGCCCGGAGCCGAGGACGGCGTCGAGCGCCTCACCCCACGGCTCGGGCTTCATCACCATGCCGGCCCCGCCGCCGTACGGGGTGTCGTCGACGGTGCGGTGCCGGTCGTGGGTCCACTCGCGCAGATCGTGTACGCGCAGGTCGATCAGTCCGGACCCGACAGCCCTGCCGGGCAGCGAGAGCCGCAGCGGGGCGAGGTAGTCCGGGAAGATCGTGATGACGTCGATGCGCATCGTGCTCACTCCGCCTCGAGGAGACCGGGTACGTCGTCGATGACGATCCGCCCCCCGTCGACGTCGACCTCGGGGACCAGAGCGGTCACGAACGGGAACAGCACGGTCCGACCGTCGTGCAGGCGCAGATGCAACAGGTCCTGGGCACCGGCGTGCTCGATGAGGACCACCTCGCCGAGACTCGCCCCCGCGGGGTCGGTCGCGGTGAGGCCGACGAGCTGGTGGTCGTAGAAGTCCTCAGGGTCGTCGGGACGCTCGCCGGCGACGACCTCCGCCTCGAGCCAGGTGCCTCGGGCACGTTCGGCTGCGGTCCGGTCGGCGAACTCGGCGAACCGTACGAGCAGCCGCCCCTGATGGTCGCGGGTCGAGGCGACCGTGAGGGTGGTGGGTATGACGGCGCCGCCGGGAGCACGCGTGAACAGCGTGCTCCCGGCGGCGAAGCGTCGCGCGGGTTCGTCGGTGCGGGGTTCGACCGAGACCTCGCCCTTGATGCCGTGGGCGCGGCCGATCCGCCCCACGACGACCCGGTCAGCGGCCTCGGTCAACGTCCCCGGTCGACATCGACGAAGTCGATCCGGGCATCCTCACGACCGGCGAGGGCACTGATGACGGTGCGGAACGCGGTCGCGGTGCGTCCGCGCCGACCGATCACCTTGCCCAGGTCGGAGGGGTGCACGCGCACCTCGAGGATGGAGCCGCGGCGCAACTGCTTGTCGCGCACGGTCACGTCGTCGGGGTGATCGACGATCCCGCGCACCAGGTGCTCGAGCGCCTCGGCGAGCATCAGGCCTGCTCCTCGGCGGGGGCGTCCTCAGCCTTGGGCTCCTCAGCCGGGGTCTCCTCGGCCTTGGGCTCCTCAGCCGGGGTCTCCTCGGCCTTGGGCTCCTCAGCCGGGGCCTCCTCAGCCTTGGGCTCCTCAGCCTTCTTCGCCGCCTTCTTCTTGGTGACCGCCTCGCCCTTGGGCTCGTTGGCGGCATCCTTGAGGGCCTCGTTGAAGAGCTCGGTCTTGTCGCGCTTGGGCTCCTTGACCTTGAGCGTGCCCTCGGTGCCGGGCAGGCCCTTGAACTTCTGCCAGTCACCGGTGATCTTGAGCAGCGCGGCGACGGCCTCGGACGGCTGTGCGCCGACGCCGAGCCAGTACTGCGCGCGGTCGGAGGTGATCTCGATGAAGCTCGGCTCCTCCTTGGGGTGGTACTTGCCGATCTCCTCGATCACCCTGCCGTCACGCTTCTTGCGACCGTCGACGACGACGACGCGGAAGTACGGCTGGCGGATCTTGCCCATGCGCTTGAGGCGAATCTTGACGGCCACGTTTGTGGTGTCTCCTTGACGTGTTGTGTGGGTGGAGGTTCCAGCCCTGGTGGGGAACCGGGCGCGAATCTCCGCGGGGCCTGCTCGACCCGGGATAGAGGGTCGCGGACCGGGCAGGACGCAAGGAGTCATTGTGCCAGAGGCCGACGCGGTGATGAAATCGTGATCCTTCGGTGCAACCCTCACGGCTCATGCGACGTCTTGTCTCCGAGAGCGCCCACTCGGGTGAGCGCTCAGTCCACGAGGAGACATCCATGACC
The DNA here is from genome assembly GCA_036384455.1 of Marmoricola sp. Taxonomy (GTDB): domain Bacteria; phylum Actinomycetota; class Actinomycetes; order Propionibacteriales; family Nocardioidaceae; genus Marmoricola. The sequence continues at coordinate 5,210 of DASVMH010000021.1, forward strand.
ACCGCCATCGTCCCACCGATCGAGTCCGAGCAGGCATGGCCGAGGCTGATCGACGTGCCCGCCCAGGTGACCGCGGCCCCCCGCCTCACCGAACGGCATCCGCGGCTCTACCCGCTCGCCGTTCGGGTCTTCCGCGCGAAGCGGCGCTGGCAGTGGGCGCGCTCCGGTGCGGCTTGGGCCCGCCGGCGCGTCGAGGCCCCTTCCACGCCGTACCGCGTCAAGCAGCACAAGTCGCTGCTGTTGCGCCAACTCGGCGAGGCCGAGATGTGGCTGCAGCACAACAAGGTGACCAACCTGCGGCTGGCCGCCCAGTGCGTCGACGGCGTGGTGATCCGCCCCGGGGAGACGTTCTCGTTCAACCGCGTCGTCGGCAACTGCACGAAGCGCCGCGGTTTCGTCACCGGGATGAAACTCTCGAACGGGGCCGCGAATGCCGGCGTGGGCGGCGGGATCTGCCAGTTGGCGAACCTGCTCGCCTGGATGTTCATGCATTCCGACCTGACGATGGTCGAGCGCTCCGAGCACAGCTTCGACCCGTTCCCCGACAACGGCCGGGTGCTGCCGTGGGGCGTCGGCTGCTCGATCGTCTACAACTACGTCGACCTCATGGTCCGCAACGACACCGACGCGACGTTCGTGCTCAGCGTCGGTGTCGGCGAGCGCTACCTCGAGGGCGAGATCCGTACGGACACCGAACCCACGTTGGCCTATTCGGTCGAGGCACGCGACGAGCAGTTCCTGCGCCACAACGGACGCGTCTTCCGGCGCAACCAGATCTGGCGCGCCGTCCGTGATCGCCGCACCGGATCGTGGCTGCGCGACGAGCTGCTCAAGCGCAACTGTGCGCTGGTGACCTACTCACCCGACGAGTCGGTCGTCATCGACGTGTGACGACGGCGCCGCGCAATACCACGACCGCCGGTTCGCGCAGGACGGACGGATCCTCGAGCGGATCGCGGGGATAGACGACGAAGTCGGCCGGGTCACCCTCGCCGAGACCGGAGTTCCACCCGAGCCACTCCCGCGCCCGCCAGCTCGCGGCGCCGAGGGCGTAGTCGGCGGGCAGACCCATCTCGACCATCGCGAGCACCTCGCCGGGCAGGTTGCCATGGCGCGTGACGCCGCCACCGTCGGAGCCCGCGTACATCGCCACCCCGGCTTCGTGCGCGGCAAGGATCACCTCGCGACGGCGCGCGTACAGGTCGCTCATGCGTCTGCTGTACGCCGGGAACTTGTCGGCCCCCGCCTCGGCGTACTCCGGGAACTTCTCCGTCTGCATGATGGTCGGCACCAGCGCCGTGCCTTGGGCGACCATCCGGTCGATGAGGTCCGTGGTCAGTCCGGTGCCGTGCTCGATGCAGTCGATGCCCGCATCGAGGAGCCCGGGAAGCACCGTGGGCCCGAAACAGTGGGCGGTCACCTTGGCACCGAGTCCGTGCGCCGTGGCGATCGCGTCGGCGAAGGCGCCGGCAGGGAACGACGGGGACAGGTCACCGTCCTCGCGGGAGATCCAGTCACCGACGAGCTTGATCCAGCCGTCGCCGCGGGCGGCCTGCTCGGTCACGGCCGCAACAAGACCGTCCGGCTCCACCTCGTCGGCGTAGTCGCGGATGTAGCGCCTGGTGCGGGCGATGTGACGACCCGCTCGGATCAACCGGGGAAGGTCGTCGCGGTCGTGGATCCACGAGGTGTCCAATGCCGACCCGCAGTCGCGGATCAGCAGGGCGCCGGCGTCGCGGTCGGCGAGCGCCTGGCGCTCCGCCTCGGCATCATCGGTGGCACCGTGATCGTCGAGCCCGATGTGGCAATGCGCGTCGACCAGACCGGGCACGATCCAGCCCTCGGCGACCGTCTCGGCCCCTGACACCGGCTCCCGGGAGACCCGTCCGTCGCTCACGTACAGCTCGGCGTCCTCACCGTCGGGCAGCACCCGTCCCCTGAAACGCATCACAGCTCCCACAACGCGGACGCTAACGCACCCGGTCGGGCGACGGTCCGGATGTGACCCGCGCCATAAGGCAAGGCAAAGCTTAGTTAGGTTACCCTCACTCATATGTCACTTCGGGAAGACGTCGGCCCGGTCGTCCATGGCCCTGCTTCAGACCCTGCCCCAGATCCTGCCCCAGACCCTGCCCCGGACCCTGCTGCCGAGGCGGTCGGCGCGGTCTGGGTCGGCCTGTGGGTCTCCGGGCTGCGCTGCGTCCTCACGTACGTCGTGGCACCGGCGCTGGGCGCCCTCGGTGTCGTGCTCGGGCCGATCGGGCTCGTGCTGCAACTCCTCGGCGCGATCACCTCGACCGCAGGCGCGCTCCGGCTCCGGACACTGCGCCATCGCGCCCGGCACGTGTACGCCGCGGTCGCGCTCGCGGTCTGGGTCGCGACCGCGGTCTCGCTGCTGTCCCTCCTGCGCTGACCCGCTCCCCCATCCACCTCTCGGGCACCGGCCCACCACCGGAAGGCACTCCACGATGACCACCACCGAACTGATCGACCCCCAGGACGAGGAACTGCCCGTCGGCCCGATGCCGGCCGGACCACGACGGCGCCGGCGTACCGGCGTGGCACGGCGCCCGGTCCGCTGGTTCTTCATCGTCAGCCACCGCTGGCTCTCGCTCGTGCTCGGCCTGGTGCTGCTCGCGATCACCGTCTCGGGCACCGTGCTGCTCTACCGGCCCGAACTGCAGCGGGTGCTCGACCACGACGCCTACGCCACCAGCAGCGGCACACGAACAGTCACGTTCGAGCAGGCCTACGACGCGGTCGAGAAGGCACACCCCACCTTCGACGGGGTCACGGTCATCGCGGCCAACGGCGTCTTGAAGGTCGCGAACGCGGACTACGACTCGTTCTGGACCGTCGATCCCCACACGGGCAAGGTCCTCGGACACATCGGCGATACCCCCGGCTGGATGAAGTTCCTCGACAACCTGCACGAGTGCTTCCTCTCCTGCGAGGGCTACCCCGGCTACGTGAAGGGACTGACCAAGGAGATCCCCGGGACGGGTTGGCTCGGCCTCGACGGAGCGAAGATCACGTACGGCAACCTCGTCCTCGGACTCTTCGGGCTGATCCTGCTCTACCTGTCGCTGACCGGGATCTGGCTGTGGTTCCCACGGCCGAGCCGGTGGCGGACCTCCATGAACGTGCGTTGGTCGAAGGGGAGGTTCGCGCGCGACACCGACCTGCACAAGGTCGTCGGCATGATCGCGATCCCGGCACTACTGCTGTGGGCGGTCACCGGCGCCGGCTTCGTCATGGGGCCGATCGAGAAGGCGTGGTACGCGGCGACGCCGGGCAAGCAACTGCCGGACACCGATCCCGGGGTCTCGGTGAAGGCCAAGGGCGCCGACATCGGCATCGGGCGGGCCGTGGCGGCGGTGGCGAACAAGTACCCGCGGGACACGATCGTCTCCGTCGGCCTCCCGGCCAAGGGCGACCCGACCGCGACGTACGACGTCTGGCTCTCCGACGGCTTCGACCCCTACGGGTCCACCGAATATCCGGGCGATCGCGGGGTCAGCGTCGATCGGCACACCGGGAGGACCACCACCTACTACGGGCAGCCCGGCGAGTCGACCGCGCAGAGCGTGTGGGACTCCTGGAACTATCCCGCGCACGCCGGCTACATCGTCAACGGCTGGTGGCGGCTGCTGTGGCTCGTCTTCGGAATCGCCCCGTTGGCGCTGGCGGTGACCGGGGTGTCGACCTGGCTGGTGCGACGGCGCAACAACAAGCGCCGCAAGCAGGCGCAGCGGGCGCGGACCGCGGCAAGCGCTACTTGAGGTACTTCTCCAGGTCCTCGACGTTGAACTGCGAGGGGTCGAAGTCGGCCGGAGCGTCGTCGCCGAGCCCGAATGCGCTCCCCGGCGCGACGGTGCTCTGCTCCTGCGCCTGCTGAGCTGCCTCTTGGGCGGCCTTGGCAGGGTTCCCGCTTCGGCGGGCACCCTTGCCCTTCTTGGCCTTGGGCGCCTGCCGTGCCTTGGAGCGCTTGCCGCCACCGAGACCGGGCATGCCGGGCATACCCGGGATGCCGCCGCGACTCATCTGCTCCATCATCTTCTTCGCCTCGAAGAAGCGGTCGACGAGGCCGTTGACGTCCGAGACGGAACGACCCGAGCCCTTGGCGATCCGGGAGCGACGCGAGCCGTCGATCATCTTCGGGTTGGCGCGCTCGCCCGGCGTCATCGAGAGGATGATCGCCTCGATGCGGTCGACCTCGCGCTCGTCGAAGTTGTCGAGCTGCTCGCGGAACTGCCCCATCCCGGGGAGCATCCCGAGCATCTTGCTCATCGAGCCCATCTTGCGCAGTTGCCGCATCTGCTCGAGGAAGTCCTCGAGGGTGAACTCGCCGCTGCTGAGCTTCTCGGCGGCCTTCGCGGCCTGCTCGGCGTCGAACGTCTTCTCGGCCTGCTCGATCAGGGTGAGCAGGTCGCCCATGTCGAGGATGCGCGAGGCCATCCGGTCCGGGTGGAAGAGGTCGAAGTCGGTGAGCTTCTCGCCGTTGGAGGCGAACATCACCGGCTTGCCGGTCATCTGCGCGATCGAGAGGGCAGCACCGCCGCGGGCGTCGCCGTCGAGCTTGGTCAGGACGACCGCGTCGTACCCGACTCCGTCGAGGAAGGCCTGCGCGGTGTTGACGGCGTCCTGGCCGATCATCGCGTCGACGACGAAGAGCACCTCGTCGGGCGTGACCGCGTCACGGATGTCGGCGGCCTGGCGCATCAACTCCTCGTCGATGCCCAGTCGGCCCGCGGTGTCGACGATGACGACGTCGTGCAGGGTCCGCTTCGCCTCTTCGATCGACTGCTTCGCCACCGCGACAGGACTCCCGACCCCGTTACCCGGCTCGGGCGCGAAGACCGTGACGCCCGCCCGCTCGCCGTTGACCTGGAGCTGGTTGACCGCGTTGGGCCGTTGCAGGTCGGCGGCCACGAGCATCGGCGACTTGCCCTGCTCCTTGAGCCACAGTGCGAGCTTGGCCGCGAGGGTGGTCTTACCGGCGCCCTGGAGGCCGGCGAGCATGATCACGGTCGGCGGGTTTTTAGCGAAGCGCAGTCGTCGGGTCTCGCCGCCGAGGATGGCGACGAGCTCGTCGTTGACGATCTTGATGACCTGCTGGGCGGGGTTGAGCGCCTGGGAGACCTCGGCGCCCCGGGCGCGTTCCTTCACCTTGGCGACGAAGTCCTTGACGACCGGGAGCGCGACGTCGGCCTCGAGGAGGGCCAACCTGATCTCGCGCGCGGTGGCGTCGATGTCAGCCTCGGAGAGGCGGCCCTTGCCCCGCAGATTCTTGAAGGTGTCGGCGAGACGGTCGGACAGCGTGGCGAACAATGCGGGAACCCCTGGCTACGTGGATCAACGAGAGTGCCAGCCTAACGAACCTCCCGTACCTCCCCGACAACGAGCGCCTCCCGTACGGCACGCACGGCATCCTCGGCCCGGCCGGGCCCGAGAACGCCCGCGCCGTCGGCCGCCTCGTGTACGTAGAAGACGTCGACCGCTTGGGGACCGAGCGTGGCCACGTGGGCCGAGCGCACCGAGATGTCGCAGCCGGCGAGTGCGTGCGCCACGGTGTAGATCAGTCCGGGACGGTCGTCGGCGCGCACCTCGAGGACAGTGGCCGTCTGGGACGCCTCCGGACGGACGACCACGCTCGGCTCGAGCCGTGAGTGCGCCGGTGCCGCCAATCGGGCTCCGATGTCGATGCGGCCGCCGGTGATCGCCTCGAACCGCTGGCGCAGGACGGCCGCGTCCAAGCCGGTCTCCCCGACGATCCATTCACTCGCCCCGGCGGCGATGTCCTCACGCCCGACCGAGACGTTCTGCGGCCAGCCGCGGGCCGAACGCACCGAGAGCCCTGCGACCGCAAGCATCGCGGCCGCCTCCGCGAGGAGTCCGGTACGGTCCGCCGACAGGACGTGGATGATCGAGCCGTCCCGGGTCGACGTCACCCTGATCACCGAGCCACCCGCACCGATCAGACGCGCTTCCACCGGATCGACCGAGATCGAGTGCGGCTCCGGCTCGGCGACCGCAGGGTCCGACATGGCCGCGGCACTTCGAGCGACCAGGGCTTCGATCAGACCGGCCCGCCATGACGTCCAGGCCTTCTCCGACGTCGCCCGCGCGTCGGCCTCGGTGAGTGCGGCGAGGAGGTCGAGCTCCTCGTGATCGCGCACCCGATCGACGACGAGGCGCACCGTCTCGGGATCGTCGGGATCGCGCGTTGTGGCCGTCTCGGGGAGCAGCAGGTGCGAGCGCACCAACCTGCCGATCAGCTCGGTCTCGTGGTCGTCGAATCCCAGCCGTGCCGCGATCCGCCGGGCGATCGGCTCCCCGGCCTCACTGTGGTCCCCGGTCCGGCCCTTGCCGATGTCGTGCAGCAGCGCCGCGACCATGAGGACGTCCGGGCGGGCGACCCTCCGGATCAGTCCGGCGGCCGCGAGACACGTCTCGACCAGGTGCCGGTCGACGGTGAAACGGTGCACGACCGAGGCGTGCGGGAGCAGGCGTACCTCGTCCCACTCCGGCAGCAGCCGGGCGAGCGCTCCGGTCTCGTCGAGCGTCTCCCAGACGCCGAGCAGCCCGGGGCCGGCGAGCATCCGGACGAGGAGATCACGAGCCTCGGCGGGCCAGGGGTCGGCGAGCGCGGGCGACATCCGCGCGAGCCTGGCGGCCGTGGGCGGCGCGAGGACGAGGTCGCGCTCGGACGCGACGGCCGCAGCCCTGAGCAACAACACGGCGTCATCCTGCGGACGGGCGCCCTTGTCGAGGACCACCTCGTCGTTGCTGATCGCGACGCCGGGCGCGACCGGTCGCAGGTCCGGGCGTCGCGGCCCGGTCGCGCCGGCAGCACGACGGCGCGCGGACTCTGCGCGCCTCCAGGTGAGTCGTGAGATGTGGGTCATCCGCCGGCCGAGAGCGCGGGCGTGCTGCTGCGCCCCGACCGCGCCCTCGAGGCCGAGACTCGACGCGATGTCGGGCCAGTACTCGGGGGTGATCCGATCGGTGGCTCGGCCGGCCACCTCCTGGAGGGCGTCGCGTACGTCCAACAGCCCCTGTCGTGCCGTCTCCAGCTCGCGGTGGGGTACGTCCACCAGCCAACTCGCCACCAACGCACGCATCACGGTCGCGTCCCGCAGCCCTCCGGACGACTCCTTGATGTCGGGCACCGCCGCATGGGCGAGCTCACCCTGACGACGGGTGCGCGACCCGACGAGCTCACGCAGCTCCGGCAGCCGGCGGCGTGCGTCGCGGCGCCAGGCGGCCAGCACCGACGTCCGCAAGCGCAGCGTGAGATTCGGGTCGCCGGCGAGGTGCCGCAGATCGAGCAGCCCGAGCATCACCCGCAGATCCGCGTCGGCCTGCTCGAGCATCTGTGAGATGGAGCGCACCGAATGATCGATGCTCTGTCCCGAGTCCCAGAGCGGATACCAGAGCTGCCCCGCCCACTCCCCCGGCTCGACCGAGTCGTCGAGGACGAGCACGACGTCGAGATCACTGAACGGCGCGAGCTCCTCCCGGCCGTACCCACCGACCGCGACCAGCGCAACGCCGGCATCGGGGGCGGCCGCGTCGGAGAAGGCGCGTGCACAGAGGGCGTCCGCTTCAGCTGCGCGTTGCGCGCGGCTCTCGGCGGTCACGGGCGGCGCCGGCTCAGAGAGCGGCCCGGTCGCGGTCGCCGGTGCGTACGCGGACCACCGACTCCACCGGGCACACCCAGACCTTGCCGTCGCCGATCCGGCCGGTCTGCGCCGCGTTGACGATGGCCGTGGCGATCTCGTCGGCCTCCGCGTCGTCGACGACGATCTCCACGCGCACCTTCGGCACCAGGGCGATGTCGTACTCCGCGCCCCGATAGACCTCCGTGTGGCCCTTCTGCCGGCCGTATCCGCTGACCTCGCTGACCGTCATCCCGGTGACCCCGGCGGCCTCGAGGGCGGCGCGGACGTCCTCCCACTTGTGCGGCTTGATCACCGCGGTGACGAGCTTCATCGGTCCCTCCTGGTTGTGGTTCGGTTCATGTCCGCGTCACGATCCGCCGAGGACGCTGTGGCGCTGGCCGGCGGCGGCGTGCAGGTCGTACGCCGTCTCCGCGTGGACGATCAGATCGATGCCGGTGACCTCGTGCTCCTCGTCGATCCGGAGTCCCATCAGCTTGTCGACCACGAGCCCGATGATCCACGAGACGACGAACGCGTAGACCAGCACCACGACGGCACCGAGCGCCTGCCGCCCCAACTGGTGGAACCCGCCGCCGTAGAACAGGCCGTTGACGCCACTGGGCGCGATGGCGGTGCCGAGCAGTCCGATCCCGAGTGTGCCGACGATCCCGCCGACCATGTGCACGCCGACGACGTCGAGGGAGTCGTCGAAACCGAGGCGGTACTTCAGACCGACGGCGAGCGCACAGATCACACCGGCCGCCAGGCCCATGACGAGCGCTCCGAGCGGATCCACCGCGCCGCAGCTCGGCGTGATCGCGACGAGTCCCGCGACCATCCCCGAGGCTGCTCCGAGCGAGGTGGCGTGGCCGTCCCGGATGCGTTCGAGGGCGAGCCATCCGGCTGAGCCGGCCGCTCCCGCGCACAGCGTCGCCGTGAAGACGACGGCGGCGGCATGGTTGGCGGCCAGGGCCGAGCCCGCGTTGAAGCCGAACCAGCCGAACCACAACAGGCCGGCGCCGAGCATCACCAGGGTCAGGTTGTGCGGCCGCATCGGATCGCGACCGAAGCCCACCCGGGTGCCGGCGACGAGCGCCAGCGCGAGTGCCGACGCGCCTGAGCAGATCTCGACGGCCGTACCGCCGGCGAAGTCGATGAGGTGGATGCGGTTGACCAACCAGCCTCCGACGTGACCGTGATGGTTCGCGTCGAAGACCCAGTGTGCGATCGGCGCGTAGACGAGCAGCGTCCACGCGCCGACGAAGACCAGCCACGAGCCGAACCGGGCCCGGTCGGCGATCGCGCCGGACACGAGCGCCCCGGTGATGACGCAGAACAGCCCCTGGAACACCGCGAAGAGGATGACGGGGACGTGCAGCCAGTTGTCGGCCTTCGCGGCGACGAGATCGTGCAGCCCGAAGTCCTGCAGCGGATTCCCGACGAGGCCGAGCCCGAGGTCGTCGCCGAAGCCGATCGAGTATCCGACGGTCACCCACAACACGACGATCACGGCGAGCGCGCCGAAGGTCATCATCATCATGTTGAGCACGCTCTTCGAGCGGACCATGCCGCCGTAGAACAGGGCCAGGCCGGGGGCCATCAGCAGCACCAGCGCGGAGGCCGCGAGCAGCCAGGCGGTGTCGCCGGCATCGATCGTCATGGGCCCGACCATCCCGAGCGCAGATTTCGGATCCGCGCCCGGGATGTTTCGGCCGTGTTACGGATCAGATCGCCGCACCGTCCTTCTCGCCCGTACGCACGCGCACGACCGACTCGACGGCACTGACCCAGACCTTGCCGTCCCCGATCCGGCCGGTCTGGGCGGCCTTGACGACGATGTCCGTCACGTCGGAGGCGTCGGCGTCCTCGACGACGACCTCCACGCGGATCTTGGGGACCAGGGCGATGTCGTACTCCGCGCCCCGGTAGACCTCGGTGTGGCCCTTCTGCCGGCCGTACCCGCTCACCTCGCTGACCGTCATCCCGGTGACGCCGAAGGCCTCCAGCGCGGTGCGGACGTCCTCCCACTTGTGCGGCTTGATGACCGCGGTGACGAGCTTCATGCCGACACCCCTTCCTTGACGATGCTCCCGGTCAGCGCCGGCTTGGCGCCGTGGATCCGGCCGGGGCTTCCTGCGTGCAGGTCGTAGGCCGCCTCGCCGTGCTCGGCGAAGTCGATGCCGGAGACCTCGTCGTCCTCGGCGACCCGCCAGCCGATCGTGTGCTTGATCGCGAGTCCGATGATCGTGGTCAGCACGCCGGTCCAGACGATGGTGAAACCGGCGGCACCGGCCTGGTCGCCGAGCGAACCCCACCCGCCGCCGTAGAAGAGACCGTCGATGCCACCAGGCGCCTTCGACGTCGAGACGAACCCGATGAGCAGCGTCCCGATGATGCCTCCGACGAGGTGGACGCCGACCACGTCGAGGGAGTCATCGAGGTTGAACTTGAACTTCAGGCCCACGGCGTACGCGCAGACCATGCCCGCGATCGCGCCGATCACGATGGCCCCGACGAGATCCACCGCACCGCAGGATGGCGTGATCGCGACGAGCCCGGCAACGATTCCCGATGCAGCGCCGAGCGAGGTCGCCTTGCCGTGCAGGAGCCGCTCCACGAGCAACCAGCCGAGCATCGCTGCCATCGTGGCGATCGTGGTGTTCATGAAGGTGGTGCCGGTCTCGCTCATGAACTGGGCGACGTTCGCCTCGGTGGTCTTGTTCGCGGACGAGAAGACGATGGAGCCGACGTTGAATCCGTACCAGCCGAACCACAGCAACCCGGCACCGATCATCGTCAGGGTCAGGTTGTGCGGCTTCATGGGGTCCTTCTTGAAGCCGATCCGCTTGCCGATGATCAGCGCGAGGACACCGCCGGCGACACCGGCGTTGATGTGCACGACCGTGCCACCCGCGTAGTCCTGCGGGGAGAGGTGGCTGGCGATCCAGCCACCGCCCCAGGTGTTGTGGGCGATCGGGAAGTAGCACAGCGTCACCCAGATCGGCAGGAACACGATCCACGACGACAGCTTCACGCGATCCGCGATCGCGCCGGAGATCAGGGCCGCGGTGATCACGGCGAACGTCATCTGGAAGGCGACGCCGATGTATGCGCTGCCGGTCCCGGTCGCACCGCTGTGCCAACCGACACCGTGCAGGCCGAAGAGCGTGAACGGGTTGCCGATCAGCTTGCCGTTGCCGAGGCCGCTCCAGCCCTCTGACCAGCCCCACAGCACGAAGACGATGCCGACGACCGCCATCGCGACGTAGGACATCATCATCATGTTGAGGACTGATTTCGAGCGGGTCATCCCGCCGTAGAACAGGGCGAGCGCCGGTGTCGTCATCATCAGCACGAGGGCCGTGGCGACGATCATGAATGCGTAATAGCCGTCCATGGAGTCTCCAGTCGAAGGGGATTCGGGCGCGGGCTCGCGACGGCGCTGTCGGCGAACCCGATGGCGAACAGCCTGTGGGGGGCTGGTTTCGCGGACGCTCGGGAGAGGTTTCGGAGCCGTGACGGATGCGCCGTGCGTGTTACGTGTGCGTGAACTCGCCTATTCGGGTTTGTCGGATTAGTCGCCTACGGGTGCCAAACGGCCCTATTGTTCGGCGCGTGGAAGAGCCCATCGCGGCCCCGGCGGAGCCGGCTGCGACTCCCGAACTGGCCACGGTCACCCCGTTGCGCAAGCGCGGGCGTCCCCGCGACGTGGCCGCGGACGGCCGGATCCTCACTGCGGCCGCGCAGTTGTTCCTCGACCGGGGCTTCGACGCGATGACGATCGATGCCGTCGCCGAGCGCGCCGAGGTCGGCAAGGCTACGGTCTATCGCCGGTGGGCCAGCAAGGAGGATCTGGCGGCAGCCGCGATCCTGCACCTGTACGGCGTCGGCAACCCCGTCCCCGACACGGGATCGCTGTTCGGCGATCTCGTCTGGGCCTATGCCCAACTGCTCTCGTTCGTGAGCTCGTCCGCGGGTCGCAACTACCTGCGGATCACCATCGGCGAATCGATCAGGGACCCCCGGGTGGCGCGACTGCATCGGGTGGCCACCACCGCGATGGAGGAGAAGGCACAGGTCATCTTCGAGCGCGCAGCCACCCGTGGTGAGATCGATCCGACCGTGCCGGCCGCATGGGCCGTGCAGTGGGTGCTGGGTCTGGTGCTGACGGCGGTGCTGACCGATCGGGACCAGCCGGGCCCCGCGGACGCGGAGCGGCTCGCGAGGATGATCGTGGACGGCATCGCCCACCGCTGATCCCGGCGGTAGGACCTACCCTCCGACGACGGCGTCGACGAACGCCTCCGGGTCGAAGGG